>JAHDIP010000252.1:0-4094 GCA_020630735.1 Saprospiraceae bacterium
AATTCCCTTTCAAACTTGCCTCTAGTTTTCGTTCTAACAAATTCATATTGGTATCAATGCACTCTTTGATATACTCGCAGTATTTCATTCTCCTCTTTTTAGAAAGCAAAACATTATTAATATCAAAGCAAATATCATCGGTAGTGATTGGGCCAAAACTCATTGGGGTGTCTAAGTACATATCTGCTTCATGAAAAAACTCTTTGGCAGTGTACTGACATTGACCATCTTCAATTTTTATTCTTAAGGTATGCCAGATGAAGCCTTTACTTACCATGCCTCCACCTTTGATCAGAGGTGGATCGTAGTTCATCGCTATCTTAGCATATAACTCACCGGCTTCTTTGTCTTCTATCTCTAAAATTTCATCAGAGTTTGGAAACATCGTGGTAAACCAAAAACGAGCTTTTTCATATATTTCATCTTTAGAAAGTCCTTCAGCAGGAATCGTTTTTGTAAAGACAATTTGCCTAGGGTCTAGTTCTTGTGTTAATCCTAATTCGTTTTTTTTATCATCCATTTTCGGGAAAGCTAAAATCAGTTGTTGCACATTAGCATTTATGATTTCTTTCAACTCTACACAAGTTTTAGTTCTTGACTTTTCTGTAGAAAATAAAGTAGTAGCTCTTTTTTCAAAACAATCATCATCAACAGAAATATAGCCGTAGTCTATCGGCGTTTCCAAAGATAAATCTGCACGATGTTCAAAGTCTGTAATTGTAAATTGGTAGCCATTTTCTTTTGTTTGGACTCTTATGTGGTACCAAATCCACCCTCTGTAATTGTCTCGACCAAATAAAGCAGATTCGTATGGAAAAGCCGCAGCACCAAACAACTCACCTAGTTCTTTATCTTCGATTTCTAAGACTTCTTTTGAGTTCGGGTAAAATTCTGCAAACCATAAACGCCATTGCTCATATACTTTTGCTTGACTCGTATTGGGCACTCCTACAAAATCGGTATAGACTATCGCATCTTTACGAGGACCACTACTTATCGCTTCTGTTGCAGCGTTCATCTTACGTTCCAAAGAGGCAATGAGCAAGTTCATTTCTCCGTCAATTTGTTGGCGTAAATCTTCACATATTTTTGCAGCTCTACCTTTAGTTGTCAGGGGAGGTTTATTGGTCATACACAAATCATCTTTTGTGATAAAACCATAATCTATTGGTGTATCTGTGTTATAATTTCCATAATGCGTAAAACCAGAAAGCTTGTATTCGTATGCTGCATTTTTTACTTGCAAACTAATTTGATAGGCTATATCTCCATTTGCTCCAGCATGCACTATCAATGCATTGGAACGATAGGGCATTAGCGATCGAGCAAATAACCTTCCCGCTTCTTTATCTTCTACTTCTAATTGTTTATCCGACTGATCCAACAACTCTGCAAACCAATAGCGAGCCCGAACAAATAGCTCCTCTTTAGACGGACTTCCAGCTACTTCTACTACATCAGTATAAATAATTTCTTCTTGGGCAGAAAGGGCATTTTGAATAAAAAGACAACAGATCAATAAAAAAGTAAATCGCATTTTCGGAAATTTAAATTTTAGAAATTACCTATATAACGTTTAACTTATCAAAACGTCTACTTAGTACTTTTTGCATATCTACTTCTAACCAATCTTCTAATACATTAGCATAAATTCTTCTAAAATCAACATCAAATACAAGGTCTTCATTCTCAAGATTTGAAAGGCTTGGAGTCGAATTATAAAACCCAGTAGATTTTAATTTTCCACCTGTAAAGAACACACTATTTGCGGTACCGTGATCCGTACCTCCACTAGCATTTTGTTTTACTCTACGACCAAATTCCGAAAAGGTCATGATCAAAGTATCATCAAATAAATTGTTTTGCTTCAAGTCTTTTACAAAAGCTTGTAAAGCTTCTGAATAACGCTTCAATAATTTTCCTTGTTTGTTTTTTTGGTTAGCATGTGTATCGAATCCTGTGAGGCTAGCATAATAGATTTTTGTATCGGTGTCAGCAGTAATCAACTCTGCAATCTGTTTTAAATCTTTAGCGAAAGCAGAGTCTGGATATTGTACCGTAGAACGATATACTTTTGATTGCTGGAATAAATAATCTGCCGATGATTGCGTATCGACCATCGTTTTGTATAAGTATGAAAGATTATCATCTTCTACTTTTCGAGCACGCTCGTTAGCTACTACTTTCAAAAATCGATTGTCTGCTGTTCGCTTAAGTTGAGCAGGTTTGTTCATGGCAAAACCACTACGCACCTCACCTTTCATTGCCAAACTTAAGGTATCGTCTACTTCAATAGCAGAGTAGGGTTTGTCACAAGCTTGACAGGCATTATCTAAGTAACGCCCAAGCCAACCTGTTTTTAAATACTCCTTACTATCACTTGCAGTATGCCAAATATCCATCGACCTAAAATGCGACCGATTTGGGTTGGGATAACCAACGCTATTGATGATACTCATAATGCCTTCATCATACAAAGATTTGAAAGCAGTCATGTTTGGATTGAATCCTAAATCATTACTTGCTTTTATCACACTATTTTTTTCGATAGCAAGTAAAGGGCGATTAGTATAGTATAAATCATCTTCGTAAGGAATGACTGTATTTAATCCGTCATTTCCTCCAGAAAGCTGGAGCACTACCAAAATTTTGCCTGAACGACTGCTCATCCTTTTCCCATTATAGGCTTGTAAAAAAGAAGGTACAAAAAGAGAGGTTGATGCTAGAGTCGATGATTTTAAAAAATTACGTCGTTTCATTATGATAGGTTTTTGAAAATTCAATGTTGAAATAAATTAGCACATTTGATACTCAGGTAAAGACATGAGCCACATCGTCAATACTTTTATAAAATCTTCGTTGTGCCCTTTTGGTGTAAACTCATCAAACATACTTTTATTCAAATGTACATCGGGTTGTAGTATGTAGGCTGATAATTTTTCAAATATTTGTTCTTGCTTTGTATACTTAAAGGTAGACAATAGTTCTGAAAAATCAATTTCCGCTTTTATTTTTCGGCGTTTTTTGCCTCTTTGCTCCGCTTCAAACTCATCCTTAGTATGCAAGTCGATGTCTGTTGACCTAAAAAGATAGTTGGCAAGATTTAAGCGTAACATCAAAGTTGAATTATCAATCCATATTTTGCCACCTGCCCAGCCTGCTACATTTGGCGGATTAAATAAAACCTGACCTAGCGCTTTTTGAACAAATAGCATCGCCATTGGGTCTTCGAAAGATACATTTAAAGAACGAAGCATACCTGCTAAAAATTCTACAGGTGATTTGATTTTTGTACCCACATTTTTTTCAGCATAAAACCAGTCACTCCTAAAAATACTTCCCATCAGATAACTGATATTATAGTTCGTATCGTAAAATTGCTTCGCTAATTCTTTTACTCGAAACTCGTCAACTTTTTCATTGACGAAGTAGCTATAAATTTTTCGAGTAATAAACTCTGCTGCTTCTTTTTGCTCTAAAATAATATTGATAATATCATCACCATTAAAGTCTCCTGTACGTCCCATGAATGTTTTTTGTCCATAATCATGCTGACGTTCTTTAAAGATAAATTCACCTCTCAAATTACTCGACCAACCTGTAAATGCTCGGGCTGCTTCCTTGATATCTTGTTCGGTATAGTTCCCCTGACCAATGGTAAATAATTCCATCAATTCTCGAGCAAAATTTTCGTTTGGTGATTTCTTTCTGTTCTGTTGATTATTCAAAAAACGAATCATCGAAACGTCTTTTGCCATTGCTAATACTAAATCTTTAAAACTACCTAAAGCATAGGCACGAATCGTATTCATTTGGCGAGCAGCCAGATGTGGCATTTTGGTAATACAAGCAAAATGTCCATGCCAAAACAGCGTCATTCGTTCCAATAAAGCACTCTGTGAATTATCTGTCATTCGATTTATCCACTGCGTATTTTGTTTGAATACTAATCTTTTACCGTCTTTGCGAAGCATCTTTTTTTCCTCTTTTGATAAATCGCTAAAGTTGCGTTCACTTAAGTCGGCATAAAAATCACCGTTATTTAGTTTTCTCTTTTTTTCTGCTTTAGCAAATAGTTGGTCGACTGCTTCTTC
>JAHDIP010000252.1:4194-6062 GCA_020630735.1 Saprospiraceae bacterium
AAGTAAACAGGAAACGCAAGTAGCCAAGAAAAAATTGTTATCCGATATTCAAACTATTGAAAGAGTTTTATCCCCAAAGTTGGAAAAAATAGACAAGGCAAAAGCACTGAGTTTAATAACTAAAAGTGAGTTATTTGCCCAAAGTTATCCTGACGATTCAGAGGCAGCTTCTATACTTTTCAAAGCTGCAGAGGTTTCTCAAAGAATTGGGGAATATGGTCGGGCATTAAAATTGTGGGATATGGTTTATAACCGCTATAATACTTACCAAAAAGCGCCTGATGCTTTATTTATGCAAGCTTTTGTCTTTGAAAATGACCTAAAGGATATCAAACTTGCAAAAATGTATTATGGCAATTTCTTAAAACGATACCCTGATCATGCATTAATTGACCAAATAACGATCATATTAAAAAACATTGACAAATCTCCTGAAGAATTGATTAAAAACTTCAAAAAAGTAGATATGGAGATAGAAGGAAAAAAGATGTAATAGGTTCTTTTTTGTTACAAAAAAGTTAAAAACAAGGTTGAATTAGACCAATGTCTTGGCGAAAACTATTTTATAGAAGCATCAAAGCGTTATTCTTTATATCTTACAGACTGTTTAAAATAAATATTAAAACATAAATTAATTATGAGACAAATCGGCATATTACTCTTTTTCTGTCTTTTCAGTATTGCCCAAACATTTGCGCAAGGAATTGAGTTTTTTCATGGCACTTGGGACGAAGCATTAGCAAAAGCAAAAGCAGAAGAAAAGGTCATCTTTGTAGATGCTTATGCAGTATGGTGTGGCCCTTGTAAACGTATGGCTAAAAATGTTTTCCCACTTCCTGAAGTTGGTGAATTTTACAATAAGAATTTTATTTCTCTAAAAATGGATATGGAGAAAGGAGAAGGGTTAACCTTCAGAAAAAAATATCCAGTTTCTGCTTTCCCTACTTTATTTTTCATTGATCATAACGGAAAAGTAGTCCACAAAGAAAAGGGAGCAAAACAAGCAGCTGATTTAATAAAACTTGGTGGCATGGCACTTCGCAAAGTTGATACCAGTGGCGAATACGAAAAAGCTTATGCTGAAGGTGATAGAGATCCTGAAATGATATATAAATATGTAAAGGCACTGAACAAAGCAGGAAAGCCTAGTTTGAAAATTGCCAACGATTATATCAAGTCTCAAAAAGATTTGACTACGCCCGAAAACTTAAAGTTTATTTTGGAGGCAGCAACAGAAGCAGACTCTCGTATCTTTGATTTACTTATTAAGCACAAAGCACAAATAGCTTCATTAGTATCGGAAGAAGATGTCAATAATAAGATCGAAGCTGCTTGTATGTGTACAGCTAAGAAAGCAGTAGAGTTTGAAAGTGAAGATTTGCATGAAGAGGCAAAGTCAAAAATGAAAAAACATTATCCTGCAAAAGGTAGTTCATTTGCGCTTGATGCTGATATGAAATTTTACAAATCATTAGGCGATAGCAAAAGCTACTTGAAAGTGTGTAATGAGTACATCAAAAAAGAAGTAAAAAATGATGCGACTAAATTGCACTCACTTGCTGCAAGCTTATCAAAAGATTTTGAGCAAGACGAAAAGGCCTTGAAACTAGCTGAAAAATTGGCGAAAAAAGCTGCAGAAAATGGTGGTCAGTATCAATACTACTATACATATGCCGATATCTTATTCAAAAATGGTAAGAAAAAAGAAGCGATCTCGATGGCTCAAAAAAGTTTGGAATTGGCCAAAGGTGACAAGCGTGCTGAAATGGGTATCCAACAACTTATTGATAAATTGAAAATGAGTTAATAACCCATTTTCTCAAAAATATAATCGGCTGTCATTAAACGTGACAGCCATTTTTTTAATA
>JAHDIP010000252.1:6162-8424 GCA_020630735.1 Saprospiraceae bacterium
ATTTTCTCAAAAATATAATCGGCTGTCATTAAACGTGACAGCCATTTTTTTAATACACACCTACAATAATAAATGAAATACACAATTACTTTTCTAGCTCTTTTGTGGAGTATCGCTACTTTTGCTCAAGGTGGAGACGGCATCCAATTTACCTCCGATGCTTGGGCTGGCATTTTGAAAAAGGCTACTGATGAAAATAAACTCATCTTCCTTGATGCTTATACTACTTGGTGTGGTCCGTGTAAAAAAATGACAAAGGAAGTCTTTGTCCAAAAATCTGTCGGCGACTTTTTCAATCAAAAATTCATCAATGTAAAGATGGATATGGAAAAAGGAGAAGGCGTTGCACTAGCAGAAAAATATAATATCAAAGTGTACCCTACTTTATTGTTCATTGCAGGCAATGGTGATTTAGTGCATCGTACTGCCGGGTATCATACCGTTCCTCAATTTTTGGAACTAGGTGAAACAGCGACCAATCCTAGTGGTAGTCTTTCTTCGCTTGACAAGCGCTATGCAGACGGAGACAGAGATGCCGATTTTTTGTTTGACTATACCCACGCTAAGTATGATGCTATGGACGGCTCACATACGCCTATTGCTGAGGAATATCTTGCGACTCAAGAGGATTGGAACAGCGATAAAAATTTGAAATTCATTTTTTATTTTGTCGATAATGTGGACTCCAAACTCTTTGATTATATCATTGATAACAGACCTGCTTTTGAAGAAAAATTTGGTCAACGACCTGTGATTAAAAAAATACAAGACCTGATCTATAGTCAAATTTACGATACAGAAGGAAGTTCTTCTTTAGATCAAATTGATAAGTTGTTCAAAAAGGTATATCCTGAAAATGCTAAAAAATTATCGAGCAATTTTAGAATGTCGTATTACCGAAATGCAGAGGATTGGACAAACTACGCTAAAGCAGCTACCAAGCATTTCAAAAAACATAATCCTAATGCTGATGAACTCAACGATGCTGCTTGGACGGTTTTTGAAGTAACAGAGGATAAAAAGATTTTGAAACAAGCATTAAAATGGACAAAGAAGTCTATTAAAATGGATAACAATTTTTTCAATAATGATACGCTTGCTTCTATCTATTTTAAATTAGGTGATAAAAAGAAAGCTATTACCGCTGCAAAAACGGCTATTGATCTTGCCAAAAGTTCAGGCGAAGATTATTACAGTACCCAACAGTTGTTAGATAAATTACTAACAAAAGAGGAAGAGGAATAGTATTATACGATAAATTTTCAACGAAGAAAGGCGCAACGAAAATAAATAATCGTTGCGCCTTTCTTATTTCAAACAGCTTTATCTATCACTCCACTTTTACAAGTTGCTCAAGAATTACTTCTTGGTTGTTGGTTATCAATTCGATAAAATAGATGCCATTTACTAAGTCAGAAATATCAATTTCATTTGTCGTAAGCTGTCGGAGTTGTCGCACAACTTCGCCATTTACATTAAGTATTCGAAGCTGTTCTATTTCATCATCTATTCACCGCATTCACGATAGTACGAACATGTACAAGTGTACTGTTAAAACTATCAAGGTTGGGATTTATATCTATTCGATATCTCCTCATCTTTTTGCTAGAATATCCCTCCAGGGCAGCAGTTAAATAATGGAAGCTAATGTTACCATCTTCATAAAGTGTAAAGCCATAATAGGTCATTATATCCTCCTCATTCAAATAAGGAGTGTCGGGGTTACTTATAGCAGTATAAATAAAATCGCTAAGTAATAAACTTTGAGTTTGGTTACCGTTTTCATCTAAGGCGTAAAGCATTAGACTTTTTTCTCCTTCTGCATTAATGCTCTAGCCAATTAGCAAATAGCTTCCATCTTCTCTTTTAGCAGCCGAACCAAAATGATTATCACCCGTTGTATATAAATTTACTAAATCTGTATCTATTGGTGTTGTGTTCAGGATGGAACCATTTATTCCCTTTTCCACGATAGCATTATCTTGCACAAATATGGAATCGATAAATGGTTCTATTGGTTGAGACGAAAGCAAGGTTCCATCTTCGGCATAGGTATTATCGTAGAATTCATTGTTCTCTAGTTTCACCTTCATTGTGAAGCTTCCGTCGTCATGTTGCTCCACACAATACATGGTATCAAATGTACCAAGAGAGGTTACACAGGATGAATTATTTGTAGTAAGTTCGCTGGGGTATTTGTTTTCTCTTGCTATTATTTGAATTGCTAGTATAGATAAGGCAAAGAAAAAACTTAAACAGATT
>JAHDIP010000253.1 GCA_020630735.1 Saprospiraceae bacterium
ATTAAATCTATGCTCTGAGTTTAAAAAAATGATTCAAAATGATTCTACTCTGGCTGCCCAAAATTATTCTAAAGTTGCTTATTCTTTGTATAAAACTTTACTTGAAGAGCCTTTAACAGATTTGAAAAAAGAGGAGATTAGTCGTCTTGTCATTATTCCTGATGATTATTTAGCACAACTGTCTTTTGATGGTTTATTTATGGAACCACTAGGCGAAGAAGTAGATGATATAAATTGGACAGATGATGCCTATTCAAATTTTTTATTACACGATTATGCCATTAGTTATGCCTATTCGAATCGTCTAATATTCAGAAATAAAGGAACTCGAAGAGTAGAAAAAGCATTGAAAAAATTTGTTGGTTTTGGATTAGAATATGACGACTATACTTTAGAAGGCATCAAGAATTTAGAAAAAATAAAAGCAGATACCATACTAACTAGAGGAATGGGAAAACTGGAACATGCGATTCCTGAGTTGGAAGATATCCAAAAAATAATTGGTAAAGGAAATATTTACATTAATCAACAAGCAACTAAAGATGCTTTTGATAAATATGCACCTTCTGCACAGATACTTCATTTTGCTATGCATGGTTTTGAATCAATTGATAATCCACTAAATTCTGCTTTAGTATTTAGTAGAAAGAAAAACTCTGATGACTTTTTACTAAAAGCATCCGAGCTTTATTCGAAGAGTCTTAATGCTGATATGGTGGTACTTAGTGCCTGCAATACAGCTACAGGTGTCAAAGAAAAAGGTGAGGGAGTTCGTTCTTTAGCAAGATCCTTTCGGTATGCAGGTTGCCAAAGTATAGTCGCTACACTATGGAGTGTATCTGACTTCTCAACAAAAGAAATAATAATTGATTTTTATACGAATTTGAAAACAAAAGATAGCAAAGATGTTGCTTTGCAAAAAGCGAAATTAAAATATATTAGAGCTCGTGGAAATACAGCGAAATCTCCAATATTTTACTGGACAAATCTAATTGTAATCGGAGATATTACTCCTTTACAACTTTAATCCAAATCCAAAAAGTCCAACTGTTTCATAAATTCGATGCGCTTCTTTTGATACTCTTCTTCGGTGATGAGATTATCGTCTCTCATTTTTTTGAGGGTAATGAGTTTTTCATAAATCGCTTTTTCTAATTCTTCCTGACGAATACTTTCTTCAGTCGTCATGTTATTCATTTTTTCCTCTCGTTGATCAACTATTTTTTGAGCAAACTCTTTACCTTTCTTTAATTCCTGCTCAAATAATGATTTTGCTAGATCCATATTGATGTCAGAAAGTTCGAGGTCGTTGTAGAAAAAATGAGCAGCTACCTTTCCTAAAGCATAAGTACTAGCACCTGATAAAGCAACACTAGTAGCTCCGCCTACAAAACTACCTACCCCAGGAATCCCTTTTACGAAAGAAGCAGCTAGTCTTGCAACACCTACAGATGTTAATGCACTGATGAATGCCTTGCCTTCCATTCCAAAATAATTTTTGTTATAGTGCATGCTCAATTGCTTCAGCATATCTGATTGGATATAGTAAATGAAAAATAAATCTAACATTGGCACTGGAATCGCTGCAACACCTAAAGACATGATTACGTGATTCTTAATTATTTTGTCTGCACGAGGAGAAGTCATATTGTTTTAGTTTTGGTTGTATTATAAATAGTTTATACCTACTGGTATTTAGTTTAAGGATCATCATTGGTAGCTATCTTTTGATTCTCAGTAGCTTTAATCATTTGACAATCCGAAAACCACTTTGGTTTCAGTATACATACTTTAAATGCAAAATAATAATAAATAATGATTTAATCAATAATTCATTAATGCTGTCTTCCTTTTATAGCACCTTTATTAAAACTCTCTTCGGTTTCTTTTAGTTCCTTTTTTTCTGCTTCGGTGAGATAGGTATCACTAAGATCTGAAAGATCAGGCTGTCCCGCATCTACCCAAGCAGTAAACCAAGCACTACCTATGGCCTGAATAGAATTTCGCATTCGAGTTTCTACCTGCCCTTCAAGACGATCGCTATATGCTTTTGCATATTCTTTACACTGCGTTCTAATGGTACTTTCCAATCGATCTTCAAAACAAAATTGTTTATCTTCAGGGTAGTAAATACTTAGTTCTTTTTCGATTGCAAAAACACTATCAAGATAGGAGTGACTTGTCAAAACAACATCCCAATAATAATCGTTGGTATCCTCGATATATTCGGCAGCACCTACAAAGTAATCGTAATTTTTGTCCGCAAATAACTCAGGGATTCGACTTTCCCAAAAGCCATGAATTCCGACTTGATTAGTCATCTGACCATTATAGTTTTCAGTAGTATGTAGTGGCACATGTGCATCGCCTATGTAATGACCAAATTCTGCAGAAAGCCGCAAGATTCGATTCGCATTTTTGTCCTGAAAAGCTTGCATTAGGCGCAACTGCATTTTCTCTAAATGATAGGGTAGTATTCCATAAGCCGAAAAACGGTCTATCGCAAAACTTGACTGACAGTTTGCCTTAATACCAATAGTTGTTAAATATTCATTGAGGATATCACAATTTAAAATCCATTCATCTTCGTAATAAAGGCTTTGAATATGCTTCTTGAAAAAATCTTTATAATCATTCGTAGGCATTTTATATTCTGCTTTGTTTGTGATTTTTTTGATGTCTTCGCCATTTAAAGTAAAATAAGCATCATCGGTTGTCATTACTTCATTGCCAAATAAAAGTAGGGTATCGTTTTGATCATCGACAACAAAAACATCTGTATATTTCATCAAGCAGTCTGTCCAATTCCGAGGAACTTCAGTAAAAGGAGGCTCACCCCAATGGTCAATATCAATATAGTGACGGTGTGCTTCATGCTTAGTAGCATAGCGGCGTTTGTCAGGATCAACAGCATGCTCGGTGATATAGTCGATGTTCTTTTTATAAAAAACCATCATTTCAGGTGGTAAGGTAAAAACGGCCATTCTGTTGATACGGCGGTGTCCAAAAAAGCCCCAATCATCGGCAAACTTATAAGCGAATAAGGTGCTACAAATAAGTAATAATATACTGAGTCGAATTATATTTTTCATCTGTTGTGCTATTGCTGAAAGAAATGTTTGTAACTTCTAAAAATAGGTTTAAATACTCTAGTTTGTATTAACAAAAAATCATCGTTATTACGACCAGCATAAAAACGTTCAATTTTTGTTTGTTGCTCTGATACCTTCTCTATATTTACATCATCAAGGTTCCAATATTTTGGAAAGATATGGACAACATTTTCATCACCTTTTATGTCCGTCATACGCACGATACAAAAAGGAGCAGTATTTAAAACAGAATCTCTGCTCGGGTTTTTATTTTCAAAAGCTTCTGCTGCAAAGCCTTTCTCAAAATTGACAAGATAAGCTTCTGCACTCCCTTTTCTATAAGGACGAGTAGTACCAGGAATATCATCATAAAAAGGTTTTACAATATAGTCTTTTCCATTTTTTTCAATTTTAAAGGAGTTGTCTTTTTGTTTAGGGTACTCTACAGAAAGCGATTTGATATCTTCTAATTTCCCACCAATTACAGTTTTGTCTCGCCAGTCTTCGCCTGTCATACCATAGCGAACACGTAGCCCACCTTCCCAATTAGGTAAGTGAACAATATGGGGAATTGATGATCCTTCCATAATCATATGTGTACCTGTTTCGTCGTTATTGACACCGCCTACATAAAAGCATTTTATTTTTTCGTTCGCCTTATTATACAGTTCTACCTTAATACCATTCGTTGCCAAATCATCTCGCATATTTTTATGAGCTGCTTTAGGAGCTAGGTATTTTACTCGCTGACCAAGGAAAGTGTTGAGCATCATATGTATAGCGTTAGGACGAGCTTTATGTTTGCCATTAAAAATCCATTCGTCTCCTTTCCGTTCCAGTAAAGTCGTTGCACCAGATCGTTTTGCCAAAAAGATTTTATAGATATCATCTTTATTTTTGATTGCAAAATCTCTATCTGAGTTTTCGGTAGGAGCGAGGCTAGAGCTTTTAGATCCGTTTTGCATGTACCAATAAGTTGCTCCACCTAAGAGTAAAAATAATACGAGTAAAATTAGTGTACGAGTCATACGATTTGTTTTTTGTTTTTTTGCAAATGTTTCAATTCAAGTACTTCGGAAATGTCAATTTGCATATTTGCGCTTGCGCCAAAAGTTGTACAAAAAGCCAAATAGTAGTAGGAATATTAACGGTATCAATATATTGATCAATCGCCATTTCATTTTTTCATTTTTAGCCTTTACCTTATCCAATAGTCGAAGCTTTACCTCTTTTGAACGAGCCTCAAAAACTCCCTTTTTATCCATCAAATACTCGATAGAGTTGATAAGGAAATCTTTATTGGCGCCAAAGACTGTACGTTCAAAACGATTATAACCTAGTGGATGTGCCTGCCCATCAGAAGTAATTAAGTTTTTAACGATATCGCCATCAGATACAACAATCATTTTTGTAGGCGTACTTTGCGATTTAAAGTCATGTCCCAATTGCTTCAAACCTTCAATCATACTTTGAGTAACTTTGTTTTTATAGTCAGACTCAAAAGTACCTTCAAGCAAGACAGCAACATTTTGATGAGGCTTATTAAATTTTTCTGGGATTGGATCGTAACGTAATATTTCAAAATTTAGAACTGTAGGCGGAAATTGTAAACGACTATACTGCGAAGATTGCAATAAAATTGTTTTATCAATATCCGTTTTTGTCCGAACAGTATCGATACTACTTGGGAAAAATAAGTTCACCCGATCCAAACTTTTTACAATAGGATGATTTGCTGTAGGCGCAATAATTGGGTGGTAATACCAATTAAATTTATCCATTTGTGCAGAGGCACCAAGTTGACCACTTTTCAAAGGAATTCGAGTACACTCTAAATCCAGAATCATATTTGGCTGAATACGAACGCCATAACGATACAACAAATCTTCTAGGTTAAGTGGTCGTTCTTGAGGAATATATTCCATACGCGTGACCAAACTATCTAGTGTAGCATTTAGACGGTCAATGAGCCAAATAACTTTACCACCATTCATAATATATTGGTCGAGTTTAAATTTATGTTTATCAGAGAATGGTTGTGTTGGTTTGGCAACAATGAGTACATCAATTTCATTGCTAATTAAGGCAACACTGTCTAAGTTCAACCGACCAGTGTCATAAAAACGTCGAAGTGTTTTTTCCAAATCTTGTGTTTGGGCTGCTTGTAGTTCGCCATGACCTTTCGTAAAGACGATAGCAGGTTTTTTACTCATCTGCAATTTCTGAATCGCATTGGTAAATTTGTATTCCAACAAACTCACCGAATTGTTCAATACGATTTCAGGAGGCATGCCAGCAATTTCATTTTCTAGCAAGTTGACCGGAATGCTTCTTCCTTTATAGTAGAAAATAGCATACGGATAAATAATTTTTTCAGTTGTTTCGTCGCTGTCTTTTACTCGCAAGTTGGTCGGGTAGATACCATCTTTAGCCAATTCTTTTCGTCGCCCATTTATTTCGTCAGCAGTTCCAGTTGTTGGATTTTCAAATTCATACTCTACAAACGACGATTGCGAATTAAACTCGGAAAGCATTTCTTTCGTTGCCGTTTGCAAACGTTTGAAACCAGCAGGAAATTCACCTTCTAATAAGACTTTGACATAAACAATTTCATCCAAATTGTCGAGCAAATCTTGGGTAGGAGCCGTTAGCGAATAACGCTTGTCTTCGGTAAGATCAATATATGTAAAAAAAGCATTCCCTAAGATATTGATGAAAAACAACACCCCAATAAATAATGCTAACTGAATTAACGATTGTGTTTTAGTTGTTGTCATTCTTTACCACTTTCTACGTTCCAATAAAATTTTCGTAAAGGCAATAAAAGCTGCAATTACGCTTAGAAAATAAATAATATCTCTCGTATCAATTACCCCACGACTTATCGAAGAGTAATGATAATCTATGCCTAGCATTTGTACAATGTAATCTAGTTTTCCTACAAAAATTGGGAGCAGGCTTATAAAATCGAAGCCCCAATAAAAAATAAAACAAAGAAAAGTAGCCAGCAAAAATGCTGTAATTTGATTGTCTCTCAAAGCTGAAGCAAAAACACCAATAGCAACAAAAACAGCAGCTAACAAGATCAATCCAAAATAAGAACCCATTATCGCACCCGAATCCAAATTACCTTTCGGTGAACCCAATTGGTATACCGTATAATAGTACAAAAGGGTAGGGAGGATAGCAAAAATGACCAAGGCCAATGAAGCAAAATATTTTCCCAAAATAATCTGCAAATCACTCAAGGGTTTAGTCGCTAATAATTCAAAAGTGCCAGCCTGTTGTTCTTCTGCAAATGAGCGCATTGTAATAGCAGGAATCAAAAACATAAAGATCATTGGTGCTATACCAAATAGTTGGTCGAGTGTAGCATAATTATAATCAAGAATGCTATACGAGGGAAACACCCACATAAATAAACCCAGCATCGTCAAAAATAATCCAACGACTATATAACCGATGAGGGAACTAAAAAAAGTACTTATTTCTTTTTGAAAAATACTGAACATTTTCTCTTTGTTTATTCTGTTTTGGAACTGTTGATTGAAACGGCATTCCGATCATCATAAATAAGTAGACACTTAAATAGTTTTTCGTCTACTTCCTCCGCTTTCAAGCCTTCTACAGTATTGAGTAAGCGTTGATCACCTAGAATCCAATCCTTAAAATTATCCACTGTAAAATCTTTAACTTCTCCAGTTTCGAAGAGAAAGATTTTTTCATAAAGCACATCAACTTCTCGTTCCACGTTCATCGACCTAAAAGGCAAGCCTGTCAATGGATTAAAAGCAGACATTTCGATTTGTTTCATTTCTTTTTTCTCATAGGAGAAATAACAAATTTTACCTCTTAGTTTGATCGCTGCAAAAGTTGTCAAACTTTTATCGAGTGCATCTTTAGGCAATCGGATATAAGGAATCCCCTCTATACAAATTCCCCAAATATCATCAAGATTAAATTTTTTTTCTGTACTATCTCTCAACTCGATTCGCTCAGCTTGAGCAATAGATGTTTGAGGATTGATAAAAATATTCATTGAAAGGGTATCCCATTTGTAGCTTGGGCGATTGATTTTAAATGCATCAAAATCTAAATAAACCCCATCTTTGAATTTAAAGTTTTTTGTTAATACAACCTTCTGTTGACCATAAGTCAATCCTACCAGTGAAAACAGAAAGATGAATACAACTAGTCTCAATTTTATTTTGTTAAAGTTTGGAAAATATTTTCAACACTAATGACTTCTTTGTGCATTTCTACTAAGGTCAAATTATTAGCAACGGCATATTTGAAAATGGCTGGTCTAATATCGTTATTACCTTCAGCAACCAATTGCCATTTCTGATCACTAATAGATCGAGCCTCTCGTACATAAGCAATCGTCTCTAGTTTATTTTTATAAACAGGTTCTAAAAATTCAACGGTAATAATAGTTTCATTTTTTACATGATTTTGCAAGGTATCTATCGAATCGTTCACTACCATTTCGCCCTTATTGATGATTAATACTCGATCACAAATGAGCTGAACTTCTTGCATAATGTGTGTAGAAAAAATTACCGTTTTTTCCTGTCCCAATTCTTTGATCAGATTTCTGATTTCCACTATTTGATTAGGATCTAATCCGGTAGTAGGTTCATCCAAAATCAGAACATCAGGATTGTGTAACATCGCTTGAGCTAAACCAACTCGCTGACGGTATCCTTTTGATAATTCACCAATCAATTTATTTTGCTCTCGATCAAGTCCTGTTTTCTCGATCATTTGAGCTACTCGACTTTTCTTATTGCCTACTTTATGTAAACCAGCTACGAATGTCAAGTATTCTTTGACATACATTTCTTTGTATAAAGGATTGTGCTCAGGTAAGTAACCAATGTTTTTTCGAACAGCCATTGGGTCTTCTGAGGTATCGTAGCCACAGACAGTCGCTTTGCCACTTGTTTGAGGAATATAAGAAGTGAGAATTTTCATTGTCGTGGTTTTTCCTGCACCATTTGGCCCTAGGAATCCCAATACTTCTCCTTTCTTAGCTTCGAAACTAATGTCATTAACGGCTTTTTGAGTACCGTATATCTTTGTCAAATTTTCTACTATTACTGACATTTATCGCTTTTTCTAATTGGGGTTGTTTTTTTATCAAAATTATTAATGATTATTTGATGTTTAATTTCATTTCTTTATAAAAGAAGAAATGGTATATTATACAGAAACCAAAATGGTTTTCGGATTACCAAACGATTAAAACTACTGAAAATCAAACTTTAAATACCGATGATCCGAAAACCGAATACCGGTAGGTATA
>JAHDIP010000025.1:0-41243 GCA_020630735.1 Saprospiraceae bacterium
ACATCAACATTTTCCATAGGGCTATTATAGAAACCAGTAAATCCAACAGAAAAAGCTTTAAATGTACTTTCTATATCAAACTTAAAAGAATGTTGAAATCTATACTTTAATACATTAAATTTAGCAGAAGAACCAGCCGCATTTATTTGTCCTACAGTTTGTTCTATCCCAGATCCAGGAGGTGGTTGTAGTGTATCAAAGAATTCAAAAGTAGGATCAATATAGGTATAACCAGCTAATAAACTCGTTTCAACTCCAAATAACTTACCACGACCAGCGATACTTAAATCTGTACCTTTAATAATTGTTGTACCAATATTTCTAGAACGGAAGCCGACACCACCAAGACCACCAACAGGATAAACAAATGGGTTAAACTCCATCATGTCTTGATATTCTGACCAGAAAAGGGAAAAGTCAATAAAAGCTTCCCAATTCGATATTTTTACACCTTGTTTAATACCGAAGTCAGTGGTCCAACCTGTTTCAGAACCTAAATCTTCATTAGGGAAGATTCTGAATCCAACATTTGCATCAATAAATTTTTCTGCAACGGTTGGGAAGCGATAACCTTGTCCCCAAGAAGCTCTAATGAACGTATATTGAGCAGGTTGATAATTAAGACCAAGACGAAACACAGGCTTTGCTTCTGATGGACTAGCTGCTTGAATCGTATCAAAAACGACAGTACCGTCTGTGTTGGTGACTTCTATGTAAGGATTTGTAATACTATTCCTCTCATAACGGGCACCACCAGAAACAAAGAGTTTATCAAAAAACTTTTTATCCACTTGAGCATAAGCAGAAAAGTTGTTACTAGAAAATTCAGAGTTGGAATACAATTCAGCCTGTATAGCTGTACTAATTCCTACTAAACCAGCAGTAATGGTAAAATCAGATTCTTCAAAATTTCGTTGGAATTGATATTCACCATAATATAGCTGAGACTGATTACTTCTATTGTCTCCATTATTATTATTTGAATTGAAGTAACGAGTCAATACTTTATGACGATTACCTGTTTTGTCAAAATAAGTAAGATAAGGATCGATAATAAATCGTAAACGACTTGGTGTATCGGTATAAGCGTTGGTAGCTCCCACATAAGCATTGGCTCCGCTATCTCTCCAGAAGAAAAATGAATTACTTGTCCCAGGGTTGAAGTTACTATTAAAACCAACAGATAAGTTTTCGTTAATTCTATAGCGCAATCCTAAATTAACACGGCCATACATATTGGTAGAACCTCTTACGTCATCTGGTCCATCACCTTCTTCTTCTAAAGCTTGACGGAAACTTTCTTGGCGATAAGCATAAGTTCCTAATACAAGATCAAGCTTTCCAAATTTCTGACGGTGTGCAAAACTAAGACCAGTTGTATAAGGGCTTGTTTTTCCTTTCCACCATTGTTTGTCAGTATCTTTTGGAGCCATATAATGTTGGTAGAAGACACCAGCTTTAGTATACGGTTCAGATGTAGCGTATGCAGTACGAACGTTTACGATACCATTTAAGGCAGATGATCCATATAGTGCAGATGCAGCTCCTTTCAGTACTTCTATTTGTGCAACATTTTCGACAGGTACATCATCCCAGTTAGGAAAACCAGCGTCAGCTTGTAGGGCTGGAATGTCATCTATTAACAATAATACTCGACTACCAGCACCATAGGAATAGCCAGATCCACCACGAATATTAGCTTGTCCATCTATGATCTGTACACCAGGAACTTTTTCGAGTACTTCGTCTACAGAAGTGGAGTTGGTGTTTTCTATCAAGGCAGGTTTTATAACTTCTATAGGAGCTGTAGATTGTCCAATATTTTGAGGATTTTTAGTTGCGACAACGACTGTAGTTTCCAAAAGAGTGGCTTCCGTTTCCATTTTAAGGTCGAGGGTTTGCGTACCTCCAGCCTCAACATTTACAACTTGAGTCAGCGTTGAGTAACCTATATACGTTATCTCTATAGTACTCGTACCAGGTTGAAGACTTAACTCATAACTTCCGTCATAGTCTGTTATTGTTCCGAGACCTACATCAGCACCTTTTTTGACGATTATTGTTGCACCAATTACAGGGTCAGAATTTTCGTCTATGACGATACCTTTGACTGTTGCATTTTGAGCAATTAAGTTAAAACTACATAAGATCAAGATAAAACTGGCTAAATATTTAGCGTAAAGTAATTTCATTTTCTAGGAGTTTGGTTAAAAATAATTTAGACTTTTAGTTG
This sequence comes from Saprospiraceae bacterium, assembly GCA_020630735.1. Classification (GTDB taxonomy): domain Bacteria; phylum Bacteroidota; class Bacteroidia; order Chitinophagales; family Saprospiraceae; genus JAHDIP01. Next base: position 2,234 of record JAHDIP010000025.1, read on the forward strand.
ATAAAAACAATTTTTAAACGAGTATAAGTGTCTGAAATTTAGTTGGTTATACACGTTGTTTTAGTAATTGTGTTGTTTATAATCCTATACTGCTTATAAAAATAGTTTTTTTCAGCGAAGGCAGGTAATATTGGGTATTATTTAAATAATTAATTTAATCATTCTTTTAAAATATTAGTAAATTATTATAACTTGCATGTTGATATTGTTCAAAATTTTAAAAATGAAAATATGAAAAAATCACTACTTTTAATTCTTTTTTCAGTGTGTATATACACTGCTCATGCTCAATTTTGTCAGCCAGATTTGACTTATGCTGATTCGGCAGTAGGAGTATATCCACTTCCTGAAGAAGGTATTGATACTGCTTGTATTAATGCTCCTTATGAGATGGTATTCACGGCTGTAGTTCCTAACGAAATAACTTTAGATATAGGAACTTTCCCTTTAGAATGGGTTCGAGTGGATTCTATTAGAGGATATCCTTCTGGTTTAGATTTTGCTTGCGATCCGCCAGATTGTTTGTTTTTAGCTGAAACTTTAGGTTGTTTAATAGTTCAAGGAACACCTGATGATACGAATATAGCTCCGGCAGATTATCCAATTGTATTATCTATATGTGCCTTTGCTGCTAATCTAGAACTTTGTGATACAGTTCCTGGTGATTTATTAGATGTACAATATATTATTCCATTAAAAGCAGAAGGTGGATGTGAAGAAACGGTAAGTAATAACAACCTTATTAATCCTGCTTTTGCAATAGCAAATTCACCGAATCCATTTAGCGAGAAAACATCAATTATGGTTAATGCTTCTATTTCAGATGTAGTACCATTTAAAGTATTCGATCTAATGGGGAAAGTTGTTCATTCTGAAATGGTTTCGATCAATCATGGTGCAAATGTCATAGAATTTGATGGATCGAATTTATCAAATGGAATGTACATGTATTCTATTGGCGAAGGGAAAAGTGTAGCAACTCAAAAAATGGTTGTAAGCAAATAAGCTGATCACTTTTTACTTTCAAAATAGCTTCATAAAAAAATCCCTACTCGCATTGCGAGTAGGGATTTTTTATGCTGGTACAAGTTCGTTTAGTTCTTCCATCAACGAATGCCGTTCTGAAAATTCTTTCCTAAAATGAAGGAGCAGTTTTTCTACCAGTTTATGCTCTTTATTTATTTGTAAACGTTCAAGCATCGTTCGCACTTTTACAGCGGCTTGTCTGCCGATATGGTTTTGAAGATATTCACTTAATATATTAATGTAAGCAACGCTTGTTTTTTCATTATCAAAATCTAAAAGAATAGTTGAATACTTATTAAGCAAATCTACAGAACGGGTCGAACTAACATAATTTAATAATGCTGGATAATCTTTTTCTAATTCGAAAATAGCAGCCAATACATCTCTTTTTGCCAAAGAAAAAGGAAGTGTTTGAATCTGACTGATAAGAATTTCTTTTGTACTTTTCCAATCTTTCACCTCTTGCTTGAGTAGTAATAAATACTCTAATTCAAAACCTAATAAAAAACATTCGTTCGCATATTTAATGATGTCGGATTGTTTCTTCTGCAATTTTGCAATTTCCAATAAAGAAACTTTAAAACGGTAAAGATGTTCTTGTTCTGTAGAAATTGAAGCGCCATGTTTAGCAAGATGTTTTGCATAGCTTAACTGTTGACTCTTTAATGATTTTTGGACAGCTACAAGTAATAAGTTGGGATTAGAAAGGTTTTCTTTTATGAGCAGTTGAAACTCCTCCATACGTTTCTCTTTTTCAAGCAAGGACATTTTTATGAGTAAAAGATTCAAATTTTCCGTCGCTGTTTTTGATTTTAAATCATCATCAATAGCCGCTATGATCTGTTGATTTTTTTCACTCGTATTTGCATAAGCAAGGAGCAAATCATAAATAGAATCTTCTAATTTATTATTTCTATAAAATGATTTTCTAGATTGATCAAAGGCAAAATTCCATATAAGGGTTCTAAGTTGGGGAGCTATATCTGCATCAATTAAACTTTTAAAACTATTGAGACAAGTATTGATTAAAAGAATCATATCTTTTTTAGATCCTTCCATCCATTTTAATAAAGGCATTATTTTAAGAACTATGGCTTTCAAAATAAAGATACCTTCAGCGTAGTTTTTTTCTATAATGGCATCTTCAGCTTGTTCGAATAAGCTAGTTGTAAAACGGTGTAAAACTGCCGAAGCTCTAGCACTTATTTTACTAGCTTGAGTCTGAGCATTATTGATTGCCGTATCCATTAGTTGGATATATTTTTCTTCGCTATCTTCCAAATTAACGGCACTGGCGAATCGTGCTTTTAGTGCAATGGCAAAGTTTCGGTTGTCTCTTGCATAAGAGCGGACAAAAGCTATCAAGTCATCAGCGTTGATATTTTTGAGAATGCTATTCGTTGTTAATTTTTTAGGTTTTTTTATTTTTTTAGGTTGTTTTTTCTTTTTCTCATTTCGTTGTTGCTGCTTTCTAAGTTTTAGAAGACCAGCTGTAATATGTGTACAAACTTCCTTATGAGCGAAAGCATTACAGTCGCAAGTGTAGGCTTTAATTTTGGAAGGAGTTATTTGTATTTCAATCTCATACGAAAAATCGTCTTCAACCGTAGCAATCCATAAATGCTTTTCTGTTTCGATTAGTTGAGATATTGCATTTGCTTCAAGAAGTTTTTCCGCTTGTTCAACTAAGGAATCATCAATATGTAGTTCTATTTCATTTAGTAAAAAATTCATTATTATTAAAGATTTTTTTGTTCATGGATTTTTTGGGAAAAAGATATTTTAGTAACGATTCAAAAAATGAAGTAAACCTAATGGTTTTTTATCTTATTTTGAGGAAATAGAGGGGCATAAATTCATCAGCTAAATGCTGTAGCTTTTATTTGACCCATACTAAACCAATAAAGCTAAAGACATTTACGCTTTAATTCAAGGGGCAAACCATTAATTTTTAAATAAGTTCTTTTAAACAGATGGATGAATGCTCGTTTTTTATACTTATTTTTATTTTTTTTGTTAGAAAAATTTATAAAAGTTCTGAAATTATACTGAACATTAAATGGTTTTCGGTTTACCAAAAGATTAAAGTCCTTGAGAATCAAACGATTACTACTACGATGATCTGTAAACTACAAACCGATAGGTAAAAGCCTCTTGGTTTTCAAGAATCGAAGGCTAACTTTTTACCAAGCCGTTTTAAAACATCGAAATAACGAAGCAACAATGTCTAAAACAGTTTACTTTATTCGGCACGCAAAATCAAGTTGGGAAAACCCAGGTATGAGAGATATTGATCGACCATTAAATCCCCGAGGTTTGCGTGATGCCCCCTTTATGGCCAAGTTGTTAAAAGGTAAAGGTGTCGAAATCGACCAAATTATTGCAAGTCCTGCTAATCGAGCTTTTACAACAGCTACTTATTTTTCGGAAGAGTATGGAATCGATAAAGACAAAATTATTGTCGATAGATCAATATATGAAGCTTATCCAGAAACTGTTCTTGATATCGTACAAGCTCTAGATAATAGCTTAAATACTGTTTTACTTTTTGGACATAATCCAAGTTTTACAAGTATTGCTAACCTTTTTTCGATGGAATATATCGCAAATGTACCAACTTGTGGTATCGTAAAGGTAGAAGCAGATATTAAAGAGTGGTCTTCTTTCGTTGAAGGTATAGCGATGCAAACTGCATTCTATTATCCTAAACAGTTTTTATAATGAGAGTATATTTGTTGGCTTTTATCTTTGTACTATTTTGTTCATGCGAAGAAAAACCTTTACCCCTTAGCATCGATGATGAAACATTAATTGATGTATTGGTGGATGTTCACTTTGCTGAATCTGCTATGAATAATATTTACAAGCAGAAAAAAGATAGTTTGGCTACGCTTTATTATTCCCAAATCTTTGAAATACATGGTATAGATAAAAATGTATTTGATGAAAATATGCAAATACTTCAAAGAGATGCAGACAAAATGGATGAGATGTACGAAAAAGTACTCGAACGATTGAATAAGAAGGGACTTGAAATTCAAGAAAATGCTACCTCTACCTACAAGGGAAAAAAAGACGCTAAAAAAAATAAGTAAAGTCTTCGAAGAAGAAGACTTTACTTAGACTTATGAGAGAATAATTAAAAGGCTATTCAAATATATAGAATTTTGATTGTTATATGCAATAAAAAAAGCAAAAAAAATGAATTTTTATACTCTAAATATGTTACTAAATGGTATAGATTAAATACTCTTAAATACCGTTTTATTGGTATAATTAGTGCGGCTTAGTGTAAGTAGACCAACCCATAAATTCTGCTATACCCAAGTATTTGTAAATTTCAACATCTACTTCGTTACAAAAAGACTCACTATGCTATGGCATTGCTCTGTTTTTTGTTCCTTGTTTTTGCTAAAATATTCGGCATCTTAATATAGCGAAACTTATAGTTTAGTCTACTAGTGTTTTAAATTTAATAATAAGTTAACATATATTTAGTTCGTTTTATCATAAAGTAGGTTACATTTATTACATTGTAAATTAAATTCTTAAAAAGGCTATTTTAACTATAGTTGAGGCATTTTTTGAGAGAATCCTCCTTGGCTTGTCGATAAAAATAACGATGGATGGTTAAAATTAGACCACAAAAAATGAAAGTTAATTAGTTTACAATGTATTTATTGCTGATGCATAAACTTATTATAAAATAGAAGGGAATATGAGCCTGAGTAATGTTAAAATTCTAGTTGTAGATGATGAACCTGATATTTTAGAGTTTATTACATACAACTTAACGAAAGAGAATTACCAAGTCGTTACTGCATCAAATGGAAAGGCTGCGATAGATGTAGCAATCAAAGAAAAGCCTCAGTTAATCATTTTGGACATTATGATGCCAGAATTTGATGGAGTTGAAGTATGTAGAACTCTTAGGCAAAATAAAGAATTTGATAATACGCTTATTGCTTTCCTTACTGCTCGAAATGAAGATTATTCTCAAATAGCGGCCTTAAATGTGGGCGGAGATGACTATATAACGAAGCCTATTCGACCTGCAGTATTGATAAGTCGAATAAAAGCCTTGTTGCGCAGATCACGTAGAGGGGGAGAGGAAGATACTCCTGAAGTAATCAAGATAGTAGATTTAGAAATAGACAAGGAGAAGGTAACTGTACATAAAAACGGTGTACTCATTGAAATGGCAAAAAAGGAATTTGAGTTACTTTGTTTGTTAGTTTCTAAGCCAGGCAAGGTTTTTAGCCGTGAAGAAATCTTTAGAAAAATTTGGGGACCAGACGTTATCGTTGGAAATCGAACAATAGATGTGCATATCAGAAAATTAAGAGAAAAACTAGGTGATAATTATATAAAAACTACTAAAGGTATTGGCTATAAATTTCAATTCTAAAGGATTTAAAAACCCAACCCCTCAACAATTAGCAATATACAGTGCTTGTATATTAGCTGGTTTACTTTTTCTTTCCTTATTTGTTTTCAAGTTAATTGGAATTATTAGTGTTCCAATTGTTGCTCTATTTGTCATATTTGTTATGAGTATTCTAGTAGCATATATTGTGATTTATTTTGCGATAGAACAATACCTAACTCGAAGAATAAAATTGATTTATAAAATTATTCATCAATCTAAGCTAGCTCCTAAGGTCAAGATGAATAACATTGGTATGAATAATCCTTTGCTTGATGATGTTGAAAAAGAAGTTGTAGAATGGACAGATAATATGCAAAAGGATATTGATCAATTGAAATCAATGGAAGAATATCGACGTAACTTTATGGGAGATATTTCTCACGAACTAAAAACGCCAATTTTTAATATTCAAGGATACATCCATACTTTATTGGAAGGTGGATTGTATGACGAAAAAATTAATAAAAGTTATCTAAATCGTAGTATTACAAATGTAGAACGATTAATTACAATCATTGAAGACTTGGATGTAATTGCAAAATTAGAAGCTGGTAAGATAGCATTAGAAATGCAGGAATTTAGTATTCAAGAACTAACGATTGAAGTTTTTGATGATCTTGAAATAATGGCTGCTGAGAAAAATATAAAACTACAGCTCAAAGAAGGAGCTGATAATCCATTTGCAGTGGTAGCTGATAGAGAAAGTATACGGCAAGTCTTAATGAACCTTGTTACTAACTCAATAAAATATGGAAAAGTAAATGGCTATACCAAAGTTGGATTTTATGATATGGACAAGCGTGTTCTTGTCGAAGTAGCCGATAACGGTATAGGTATTCCTAAACAACAATTGAAGCGTGTTTTTGAACGTTTTTTTAGAGTAGACAAAAGTAGATCTCGCCAACAAGGTGGATCAGGACTTGGTCTTTCTATTGTAAAACATATTATGGAAGCTCACAAACAAGGAATTAATGTGAGAAGCTCCGAAGGTTTGGGTTCTACTTTCGGGTTTACGCTAGACAAAGGAGCATAATACACCATTCTAATACATCGAAGATTTGATATTTTCAGCTCATATATCGACCCCAAAAAAGTGGATTACATTATGGATTAGTTTTACCTGGTGTATCCTCTTTAGTTGCTTCAGGACTCTGTTCAACTGAAACAGCTGTAGATTCTATTTTTGGAAAACTTATTTGATCCAATTGTGCTTTTATAGAATCTCTAACAACCATGTACCTAGGAATATCAGACTTAGGCATCGGATCTGGTGGCGGAAGATTTTCACGTAAGTGGTTAACTTGGCGACCATTTTTCCAAAAACGAAAGCATACGTGCGGACCAGTTGCCAAACCAGTCGCTCCAACATAGCCAATTGTTTGACCTTGCTTTACATGAACGCCGACATTTACACCTTTTGCAAAATTTTGCATATGAAGATACTGCGTTTGGTAAACGCCATCGTGTTTAATTTTAACATAATTTCCATTTCCTCTTCCGTAGCCTCTTTTTACAACAACACCATCTGCAACAGCAAAAATAGGTGTACCATAAGGTGCTGCGTAATCTGTTCCTAAATGTGCTTTTCTCCTTTTTAGCACAGGATGAAAACGATTGCGATTGAAGCGAGAAGAAATACGAGAATATTTAACTGGAGCTTTCAAAAAAGCTTTTTCCATTGGTCGTGCTTCTAAATCGAAATAGCCGTGATGCTTTTCATTTTCAAAATAGATTGCATGATATTCGTTATCATAGTTTTTGTAATATGCGCCTCTAACTTTCCCGACACCTACTGCCTTTCCATCAATAAATTGTTCATCATAAATCAGTTTAAACTGATCGCCTTTTTGAACATGGTGAAAGTCAATCGACCAAGCAAATACATCTTCGAGTTTAGCCGTTAAATCAAAACTATGACCATTATCAACCATGGCATTCCATAATGAACTTTCAATGGTTCCTACCGCTGTTTGAATTTTGGTAGTGATTTCATGTTCTACAATTTTAACACTCATTGTATCCCTTAGGTCATACACTACATAACGAAAATCATCAGGCTCATAAATAAAATATTCTGCTGCCGAAGCTGTATCTTTTGCTAAAATCATATACGGTTTTCCTGCACGAAGTTTTGTAACAGAAAAAATATCATCCGCTTTTTTGGCGATCTGATCTATTTGACCATAATTGATTTTATGCTTGAGTAAAATATCGGAAAGGAATTGATTATTTTCGATGACGCTCTTCGTAACTTGAAAAGTATCTAATGCAAAGCCATATTTTAAAGTTGGAACGGTGACAGGAAAAGCACCTAACTTCTGCGGAGTATTTAAAGAAGTAGAAGTTACTTCTTTGTATTGATAAGTCATAAATACCAAAAGCAAACAACCTATAACAGCTAGACTTCCTAAAGCTCCTTTTGTTATCTGTTTTTTGTATTTATAAAATATATCCTTACTCTGCTCTACTATTTTTAATAAAACGTTTTTGTGCTGCACTTGCTTTTTTTTTTTGACATATTATCGCCTCTCAGTCCCCAAATATAATAGTCTGATCGGAACTGACATAATTAAAAAGCTTAAAATTTCATATAACCAAAGTATTACGTTTATTTGTTTGGATTATTGCCTCAAAATCAAGCTTTTGTGCATGTCTGCTAAAAGTATTACTTTTGTTGTATAAAATGCAAGAAATTTGATTGTTTTACAAGTTCATATCGTTCCCGAAGGTATTTCGAATATTCGATTATCCGATTATGCTGTCAATCTCTTTGACAAAATACCTACTAAAAAAGGAGTTAAAAAGGCAATTAAGAGGGGAGAAGTGCACGTAAATGATCTTGTTGGTAAAACAGGAACTTGGATACAAACTGGACAAACTATTAAATTAATAGATAAGGAAGAACGATTGCCTAAAAAACTCGAATTATCGCTGGAAGTTGTTTATGAAGATAACTATATGGCCATTATTAATAAACCTGCGGGTATTGTGGTGAGTGGCAACCGTTATCGGACAATAGAAAACGCTTTATCATTTAACTTACAAAAATCACAACTTCTTGATGCGTTAAAATGGCCTCGCCCTGTTCATCGCTTGGATAATCAAACAAGCGGTTTATTGATGGTTGCCAAAACCTATGCTGCTCATATAAGCTTAAGCAAACAACTAGAAGATAAAATAATAAAGAAAAAATACCGAGCTATTGTAACTGGAAAAACGTCTGAAAAAGGAACAATTAACGAAACAATAGACGGCAAAAAAGCGATTACACATTACCATTGTTTAAAGCAAGTACCTTCCCTTCAAAATAAATTTCTTTCATTGTTGGAATTAGATTTAGAAACAGGGAGAACACATCAATTGCGCAAACATTTATCAAGTATTGGTCACCCAATAGTAGGGGATAAGTTGTATGGAATTGAAGGAGCTATTTTAAAGCATAAAGGATTATTTTTAGCAGCTATAGAACTAGAATTTTTACATCCTGAAACACAAGAGATAAAACAAATGCAAATTCCAACGCCAAATAAATTTAAATCCTTACTTGATCGTGAAACACGTCGTTTCATGTCATTCTCCAATAAGAAAAATCAGAATTAACTAAATATGTTAACGAATCAAGCCCAAATATGAATTTCAATTATTTTTAGTAATTTGTACGGATTGAAATTCGACTATCATTTTGAAGCTTAGTCAGAATTGAAAAAAAGCAAATATGTTCTAAGTCAAATTAAAATAATAAACTTCCCATCTTGGATAAATGTTTTTTTTGCTAGACAAGGGAAAAAATATTTATCCAAGATGAGTATCTATTAACTTTAATTTGTCTAAGTTTAAATCTATGAGTACCTCATCTTCCAATATTTGTCAAAATTGTAATACTAAAAGTGAATCACCTTTTACGTATTGTTCCAACTGTGGACAAAAGAATACAGATGGCAAGATTACTTTTTCGGAGTTATGGTATGAATTTCAAGATTCAGTACTCAATATAGAATCAAGAACTTGGCGGACACTTAAAAATCTTTTTATACCTGGAAAATTAACATTAGAATATTTTTCTGGAAAGCATCGGCGATATGTTCATCCTTTACGATTACTTTTAGTCACTTCTATACTTGTTATTATTGCTATGAGTTTTCAAGACTTTCAATCTGCTACTAATCACAGTTACAACGTCAAGGAACGGATACTAAAAAATTATGAACGTCAACGTCTTTATGGGATTATAGGAAGTATTGCAGATAGTACGAATGTAATGTTTCCAGAACAACAAACACAAATTATTACAGATACTATTATGTCCTCGTTCAAAGATTCTTTGATAAGTTTACTTTCTGAGTATAAAAATAAGTATGGCGATAAATATAGAGATAGTATTGACTTGAATAAGTATCTTAATTTTGGTAGTGGATATACAGAAAGAATTTCCAAATATGATTTTCTAAACAAGAATGAAGATGAATTGCTAGCGATTTATAAAAAAGATGCTGGGAGTATAGAGCGCCTTATTTTTAAACAAAAAGCAAAGCACATTAAAGATGAGTCGCAATTAACGTCAGCCATTATTGGACATACGACTTGGGCTGCCTTGTTGATGATGCCTTGCTTGGCCTTGGTATTATTTTTATTGAACATTAGACACAATTACTATTACATAGAACATTTGATTTTTACTTTTCATCTTCATTCATTTTCATTTTTAGTATTAGCTTTTTTGATTGCAGGATTGAATGTTTTTCCATGGTGGATATATCTTATGTTTATGGTAATAATTTGGATTTATATATTTGTTTCAATGTGGAAAGTATATAAACAAAGTATTGGAAAAACGTTAATCAAGTTTCTTGTTTTAAGTATTTCCTACGGAGGCTTATTCTTCTTATTTTTAATTGGAACTATTATTTTTACCTTCTTTCTGCTCTAATAAAGTTAGTGTGAATCGGCCATAATTAAAAAGCCTTTTAGGCAAAAAAAGATAACACCAAGTTGGGGCGTTTATTATTTTAATTTGCCTTAACTCATGAAAACCATTTTGTCCAAAATTGAAATGTTGAACAGCCTACTTTTAAACATACAATGAAATCTAAGCCAGTTTTTTACAAAATGAAAAATTTAAACAGATGACAAATGTTGATTTGGTAGGAAAGTAATATTACTTGACAACATTTTATCGCCGAAGTACAACATCGACTCGTCGAGCCTGTTTTTCATCCGAGCTTGTGATAGAACCTTTGCCTTCGCTTTTAAGAACTTTGTCAACTGTAACACCAGAACGAGTTAAAAAATCGACAATAGATAAAGCTCGTTTTTCGGAAAGTTTTTTATTATAATCAATACTGCCAGAAGAATCGGCATAACCAACGACTTCTACTTTCCAACCTTCTTCTTTTTTTAATAATTCCACCAATTCTTTTAGGTCGTATTGTGTAGCTTCATTTAATTTATACGAATCAAAGTCAAAGAAAAACTGTATCCGTTTTTCTTTAACTTTAGGAACCGAATTAGGAGTTTTTGCGGTCAACGTCTGAGTTGGAACCAACGGAATATCAACTTTTACAGGTTTACTAAAGTCAGCATTTTCTATAAAAGCGGCATTTACATAATACTCATAGCCTCTGTGTTCGACTTGGAACGAATAGCCTTTATTACCAGGCAAACAAAGATAAAACCAACCGTTTTCATCAGACTCTACTGTCCAAGATTTATTATCACGACCAATTTTTACTGTGGTAGCAATAGGGTCGTAAGTTGAATAATCGAAAACAGAACCTTCAATATGAACTATAGGATCTGGTCGATATTGTTCTGGCAATTCTACTTCATAAATATCCAAACCACCATTACCTCCATTTCTAGAAGAAGCAAAATAAGCAGTCGAACTATTACTGTGTACATAAATGCCTATTTCTTTTGCAGTGGAATTTACAGGATATCCTAAGTTATTAGGGCTTGTCCAGATGCCCATAATATTTCTTGAAATAAAAAGGTCGCCATCACCTTGACCAGGATGACCAGTAGATGTAAAATACAAGGTAGTACCATCACTAGAGATAAATGGAGCTTCTTCATCTCCTTCGGTATTGATCACATTACCTAAATTTTCGGGTAAACTCCATTCGCCATTTGCCAACAAATGACTAACCCAAATATCCGAACCACCTAGACCTTCTTTACGAGAACTACAAAAATACATCGTTTTACCATCGCAAGTAATCGAAGGTTGAGAATCCCAATTTGTAGAATTTAAATTGCCTTGTAATCTAAAAACATCAACGACTTCATCATCTTTCAAAATTGCCTGATAAATATCACAACCACCTTCGGTATCCTCACGTTGACAGCCTGCAAAATAAAAAGCTTTTCCGTGCGCCTCAAATTTTGCCATTCCTTCATTTTTATCAGTATTGATAGCAGAGCCAAACGAATTTCCTTTCCCCCAACCACTATTCCATTTACTGATAAAAATGTCTTCATTATCTGCTTGTCTCGTATAGACTAAATTATCTCCATCAATAGTGACAGTTGGCAGATATTCATCGTATTTTGAATTAATTTCTTTGCCTAAATTAATCGGCTTATGTGTTACTTTACTTGTGTCTATTCGCTGAACGTATTTACAGTTTTTTTGACGTTCGGGTAATTTTTTATCGTAGGTAAATTCTAAGGCAGACTCTTTTTTAGCATTAGCGTAGCGACTTCCTTTCATGTCTTTGTACCGTTCGTAATAATAAATAGCGACATCTACATCTCCCGTTTGAAAGTAGGTTTCTGCGCATTCAAAAAAAGCAGCACGAGACAGCTTTTCATCCAACTCAAAAGAGGCCTCAAAAGCTTCTTTTGCTTTATCATACTTTGCTAAATCAAGATATACTTTACCTAAAATACGGTGAGCAATGGCAAAATCTTCTTTAATTTTTATGGTGTGCCTAAGTTGTCGTTCAGCTTTATCTAGTTTCTTTGAACGAATAAAGCCCTGTGCAATACGAAGCGATTCTTTTGCATTAGATGTATTAACGAAATCACCCTTTGTTTTTTGTGCAAAAACTAAATTACTACTTAATAATAATAAAATTAAAAGTCTTAACTTCATGAGATAACGAATTGACCTACAAATATATAAACTATTTTTTTAATAGCTGTATGAAAAATTCTTTTTCTGCTCTTGGTTTTATTGAATTTCTACATATCTCTAAGGTCTGAATATTGAAGTGAGAGGAGAAAGTCTCTATGTATTCTTTTTTTGTTCCACCGAAAGGAGGACCGTCTTTATCAAACTCTTGGGCAAATAATAAGCCTATAATCCTTCCTTCTTCATGCAATAATGCTGCCGTTTTTTCAGCATAAGCCGTTCTTAAACTTCTAGGTATTGCACAAAAAAAAGTTTGTTCTATGATAAGGTCAAAACGTCGATCTAGGGTAAAAAAGTCTTGACAGAGCAAATGAGACTTCGGAAAGCTGGGTACTCGTTCACTAAAAATACCTAAGGCTTCTGGCGCCCAATCACAAATATAGACATCTGTAAATCCTTGTTGGTATAGATAAGTTGCCTCATGGCCTGTGCCTGCACCAGGGATAAGAATGCGCAATTTTTTATTGTCAATACCATCTATAAATTCTTTTATTGGGCGAGTAATACTGCCTGCATCCCATGGGATATTTTGATCAAGGTATCGATTGTTCCAATAGTCTTTATCCAAATTCATCATAACGTTTTTTAGTAAGGCACCTCATCTTCTTTAATCGTTCCTTTATTCATAGCCTCTCTTTTTTTTGCCGTTTCGTAATCTGGCAATTCGTCATACTCTGCGTATCCCATATTTTTATACTTCACACGAACCTTATAATTCTTATGAATATTTTTTACCAATGGTTCAAACATGAGTACCATCAAACTTTCAGCATTGTCTTTTGCTTTATCCATGATATCACTATTCAAAGCATCTCGTCTGAACTCACCACGGAGTAAGTTGAAGTTTTTATTTAAGTCGAAATCTTTCACCTCTCTCATCCATCCAATATCAAGCTTATCAATTTTGGGATAAACTTCGTGCGATAAAATTCGTGGTTCTGGTAAAGTAATGGTGACCAACTTACTTTTCTGGTTGATATCTACATTAAAATAATCATCCAATTTAAATCCAACTTTAAGCATGCTAATCGCAGATACTTCGATATCGGAAGAAGATACGGCATAGCCCCATACTTTCGTCTGAAGCTGTTTGTTCAATCCTTTTTTATCACGTACTTCCATAGTTGCTAATTCAGCAATTACTTTTTCTACTCGTTCTTCTAGCATGCCTTTCGACCGAGTAAAATCATTAACTGCGGCTCGATCTTGTAGCCGTGCGACCATCGGTCGAAGCGCTTCAGTAAGTGCTATCCCGCAGGGCGTATCTATTCTACTTCCTTTAGCATTTATTTTTCCATCTTCAGCCTCAAGCATTGTCATAATTACATGATTGACCAAAAAACAAGTATACTTTGAGGCAACCTCATTCATAACGTCTACAGCTCCCGTCGATTCATTATCGTACCAAGCTTCATATTCATTACCCGTCGTATCACGAAGGTTGACAAAGTCATTAAAATATAATTGCTTGAGATAAGGATGATGTTTTTCGTATTCGGCAGGTAGTTCTTGTTTAAGACTATCAGGCAAATTCATTCGATTAGCAACATGATAAAGCATCGAAAGATTAAAATTATAGACTAATTCATTGAATTCACGTCTGTACCTATGTGGATTTATGAGAATAGCAATGGTGTTTTCTTCATCCATTTCATACTTAAAATCGGAAGGGACATAGTTCACCTGCATTTCTTGAGGCACACTAGTATAATCAAAAGGATTAGCTCCTCCCGAGTTTTTAAAATACTTAAACAATAAAAGACCTCCAATACTGAAAATCGTAACATATAAAAGTAAGGAACCGATACCAAGACCTTTTTTCTTTGGAGGTGGCGGTGGTGTTTGGTGTTGTGCCATATCTAAAAAATGCTTGAAGTTAATGAAAAAGTCATATTCTTGACGGAGAAAAGGGTAGATGTCACCCTTTTTTACTTCAATTTTCTTGCCTTTTATGTCTTTTGAAAAGGAATAATTTGTAGAATTACTTTACGAATACAAATTTACATTATTTTTTTTGACTAATTATAAATCTGTCGGACTAAGCAGCGAATAGATTAGTAATACCGTTGATATTATAGTTTTGTTCAAACAACAAGTTTTGTTGTTTTGATTCTCATAGGTGATAGTTAGTTTTCTATTGTGATTGCCATATCGTAGTACATTATAGTACGATATGGCAGTTTTTTTTGGTGGCTACCCAAAGGGTCACTATGTTACATAGCTCGCTATTCGCTCGGCTAGAGCTTCCTAATGTCAGCTCTATCTGCTCCTTCGTCGCACTATTTCACAGCGTTAGCCTATGTTCTTTTCGAATTGGTTTTTGTGTAGAATCATTGGATAAACAGGTGCACCATAAAAATCATTCTTATCAGCTATTTTTTTACCACCCCATTCTTCAAGCATTTTTGCAGGTATAGCTCTAGCTTCTATCAGTAAATACTCAATATTTTTTTCGAAAGCTGCTTGGATAGAATGAAAGGCTAGTTTTTTTCCTATTCCCATTTTTCGAAAATTTTTATCAATTGCAAATCTTCCCCAGTGCCATTCATTAGCTTCTTCCCAAACGATAACGGTACCGATAATTTGTTCATCAATTCTTACGCACCACCAATATTGCTGACTACTTTTTAGGGGAATTAAAGATGTTGGAATATTTTGTTCCTTATGAAAAACATCAACAAGAAAGTGAAGGGCAAGATTACTAAACCTGTCTGGTAATGGTTCAATAATAATATTATCAGGTAAGCGATTTGGCATCATCTACTTTTTTGTTTTAAACAAATATAGGGAACCTCTGTTAAACTCGTAAAAATATTCTACATTTGGACTTGAATTAACACGTAAAATGCTGCATCAACATACCACATTAAACTGTAACGGTCACCTAATCGACTTGTCTCAGCCCTTAGTAATGGGCATACTAAATGTTACTCCAGATTCTTTTTATGATGGTGGAAAATATGAAGGAATAGACAACCGTTTGTTGCTAGTCGAAAAAATGATTAAAGAAGGAGCAACATTCATTGATATCGGAGGAATGTCTTCTCGACCTGGAGCAGAGCTTATAAGTCAAGATGAAGAATTGAGTAGAGTAATTCCTACTATTGAAGCGATCAATCAACGATTTCCAGAAACTGTTATTTCTATTGATACCGTTTGGTCAAGGGTGGCAAAAGAAAGTGTTGAAGCAGGAGCAAGTATGATTAATGACATTTCCGCAGGACGCTATGACGACCAGTTATTTGCAACAGTCGCTTCTCTTCGAGTACCTTATGTGCTTATGCATATGCAAGGTGACCCAAAGTCGATGCAAAATCGCCCTGAATACAAAGATGTAAATCTTGAAGTATTAGACTTTTTTATTGAAAAAGTAGGCGAATTGCGTAGCTTGGAAATAATAGATATAATTTTAGACCCTGGTTTTGGTTTTGGTAAAACAGTAGAGCATAATTACCAAATGCTCAAAGATCTGCATGTTTTTCAAATTTTAGGTCTACCTCTTTTGGCTGGAATTTCACGTAAGTCAATGCTGTGTAAAGTATTGAAAATCAACCCGTCAAATGCTTTGAACGGAACTACTGCATTACATATGATTGCCCTACAACAAGGTGCTAAAATACTAAGGGTGCATGATGTAAAGGAAGCTAAAGAATGTATCCAACTTTGGCAACAATTAGAAGAAGTTTAGACTTAACATTAGAAATACCTACCTTTTTTGGAAAAATCAATTCTAATCTATTAACTTCATCACTATTTTTTAACCAAATTAGACGGTGTATTACCTAAGCGAAGATAATATCAAGTTAGCAGCGCTTCGATTTCTGAAGTCTTATTATAAGTTTCGACCACGAAGTAGCGAAACGGAAGCACAATTGGATATGCGTACCGAAGGCGGTATTATTGCAGATGGGCACTTAATGTTTAAGACCGACACTGGAGAAGCTTTTTTGGCAACACTAGAAGCGACTTCTAGAGAGTCTATTAATGAAGTAAAGTACAATACACAGAACACTGTTTTAAATTGGGATTGCTTAGCTATAGGTAGTCTCATTGCAGCCTTTATCGCTAGCTATGGATACCTGTACGATCACTTTACCGTAAAGGAATTAGGAATGGCAGGTTTTGGTGCTTTGTTCCTTGGAATTCTTTTTTTCTGTTTTATGATCTGTCGTTTTTTCTTAGCAAATTATTCGAGGTATCGTTACATCTATGCAGTAGAACAATTCAAAAATTATTTTGCGAATGAGCAGTGGTGTGCTATAGGAGAAGATGTGTTTGGCGATCCTGAAAATAAATATTTGAAGGAATTAAAAAACCAGTGTGTTTTAAATGGTTTTGGCTTATTGCAAGTCGATAAAGACATGGACGCCCATCTAATCATCACACCCTCAAGGGAAGTGGTGAGACGAAAAAGAAAACAGCGCCTTTTTTCTGCTAGTAAATATACTTCAAAAGTAACTGAAAATGCTAGAGTAAAAAAGGTTTGGGAACGAGCAAAAGGCATGATGCCAAAATGGAAATTAAAAAGCCCCGTTAATCTTCGTTCGTTAAATCGTTACCAAAAAACATATTCTGGGCAAGTATTTATTTTTTGTCTTTCTTTAGGAATTATAAGTGCAATCTTTTTTAAAGAAATTCAAAACCCAGATATCGTGTATGTAGATGAACATAAATACGCAGAGAAACTATCAAAACTCACAACCAATAAAGAGGCAAAAGGATATAAGCTCGACTCGGTTTTTGTAGAACCTTATGAAGAAGAACACGCATCTTATTTAAATTTAGATGGCTTGGATGATGGCAGTCATTCGCATCACAATCATACAAATTATAAACTGGAAAATGATAGTAGAGGAATGCTTGAATTAGAAGCTGATCCTGATGGCATCACACCTAAAATAAAATTGAATAATGATGAGCCGTCAAAAAACAAAAAAGAAATCATTACCTCTACCAAAAAAGATGGAGTCATGGAATATGACTGTGCTCGGTTTTACAATTTAAAAGGCACCTTTTTTTTAGTAGAGGATAGAGTGTTCAAAGATTTAGTAAATGCGCAAGAACGATTAGATTATTTAAAATCAAAAAATATTGAAGCCTCTATACTGTGGTTAGGCTGTTTTGGAGAAAGTGAAGTATATTCTGTATATATTGATTTGATTTACGAAAAAAGGCAAGAAGCGAATCAGGCAATGAGAGTATACAAACAATTTATGACTACTAATAAACACAAACTTGGCAAATTAAAAATTAGACCTATTACGAGATAACAACATTTTGAGGAAACGAACTACACTAGATACTACACTATCTATTATCAGTATCTGTTTAATAATACAATTATTGATTAGTCAAAAAGTTTGGCTAGTTGCTGATAGGGCTTTTCCTGTCGTTCCTGCTTTCGAAAATTTTACCTTTTCCTTTTTATACGAATTGGATTTTCTTTTTTTTGGATTGGTTTTATTTGTTCTACTTTTGATGGCACTTTTTCCTTGGCGAACGATTTTTCAATATATATTTTTGTTCTTAGGTGCAATTGCAATTTTACAAGATCTCACACGCTTGCAAGTTTGGTTTTACCTATTTTATATGCTCATTGCTTTGCTCGCATTTGGAACAGAGAAAAATAAAACGGCCCAATTTAGTGCGCTCCAACTGGTCATTATAGCCGTCTATTTTTGGGGAGGATTCCATAAGTTGAATGTTTATTTTATCGAAGATGTTTTTCCTGATATGATGCAGTATGCGGGTGTTTTTTCTGGATTAGGAAATTATAAAATCGCCTCTGTTTTTGCAGCTTTATTTGAAATGGGAATAGGTATAGGGTTGTTTTTCTTGAACTATAGAAAATGGGCTGTTTATATGGCTTGTTTATTCCATCTAATCATTTTATATCTCTTAGGACCATTTGGTGAAAACTGGAACGAAGTCGTTTGGCCTTGGAATTTTACGATGATAGGGCTACTTTTTCTATTGTTTTATAACAGTAAAAATACGATTTTTGAAGATTTTTATCAAAAAGTAAAAATATATCCTTTGAGTGCTTACATAATTTTCTTATTTTTGATAATGCCCTTTTTCAATAGTTTTGGATTATGGGGCGAACAATTATCTATGAAAATGTATGCAGGTACAAACCCTGAAGGCGTTTTGTATGTTGACTATAAACAACGAGGATGTTTCCCTAAGGCAGCTCAAAAGCTCGTATATGGTGTCAATACACAGCGTTTGGTAATCGACGATTGGTCTTTTAGTGATTTAAAAGTAGCTCCCTTTAGTGCCGATTCTAGACTAAAACAAATAGCCTTTCCTTTTTGTACTTGTCTTAAAAATCCAAAAAACGGAGGATTAGAAATCTTAAAGGTTTCCCGTTTTTCTAAAACGAATGATACAGTAGTAAAAATAAGCTGCGATCAATTATTGAAAGAGAACATTCGTAAATGAAAAAAATGAAGTATTATCAAGCAGGATATTATCTTATAAAAATCAACAAAGCAGATTACGGCTTAATAAAGAATCGAGAAATTATAACGGCTTCTGATTGTATAAATGATAGTTACTTTGATAGTTGGTCATTTAGTTGGGCAATTGAGGGAAAAGAAAAATCGAAAATTTCTAAAAAGCTCGATTTGTCGGAAGAAAGAATTACTCACCTGCAAAATTGGGTAGATAAAAAGTTTGAACTGAATAAAATTGGGTGGCAAAATATCTTTTATTCACTTGATGAATTGAGGGAATACAAACGTGAATACTTTAATGGCAGAAATGATTTAGTAGTACTTGGTCTTTCATTCTCAGAAACAGAAATTGAAGATTTGATTGAAGAATTCAAGCCACAAGGGGAAAAAGACGGTGAAATAGGGATTCGATACGCTTTGAGACAGAAAGTACCTGAAAATCAAAAAGGAAAATTTATTGGATACGATATTGTTGGAATCGAATTAGGAGGAACTTTTCATACAATTCATTGCCATGATTTACAGAATGAATTGACGAATACATTTGGAATCGAATTCTTCGAGAATGGATTAGTAAAGTCTTGTAAAGATTGGAAAAAGATAACAACCTATTGTAATGATGAATCAAATGGTCTTGAACCTGTTCCTTGGTTCTATTGTAAAGTGAAAATTTATGAATAAAAAAGCCAGCAGAGAACAATGTATATGAGGATCACGCTGTATATACGAGACCGTTGGCACTTATTGCTTCAAATAAGATATTATGCCCAAAGTAAAAGTAAATAATGTTGAATTGTTCTATAATGAATTTGGAAAAGGGAAGGAAACACTACTTTTTTCACATGGTTTTCTTGTAAATAACACAATGTTCCAAGGTCAAATTGATAGATTAAAAGACAAATATCGATGTATCTCATATGACCATAGAGGTCATGGAAATAGTGAAGTGACACCAAATGGATATGAACTGGATAATTTAGTTACCGATGCTGTTGGTCTGATAGAAAAATTGAACATAGCCCCTGTTCACTTTATTGGAATGTCGACAGGTGGATTTGTAGGTATGCGCATTGCCATTCGCAGACCTGATTTATTAAAATCTTTAATACTAATGAATACTTCTGCGGAAGAAGAACCTAAATTACCATTATTAAGAAATAATATACTTTTGTTGGTAGTCAAATATTTGGGTTGGTTTCCAGTAATAAGTCAAGTAATGCCAATTATGTTTCATAGATCATTTCTAAAAGATGAATCTCGGCAACAGGAGATTGAAAAATGGAAAAAGATTGTAACGAACCAAAATAGAAAAGTAACTTATCCTTTTGGGAAAGCAATTTTTGGAAGAGATAATGTTCTTGATAAACTATCAAAAATAGATATTCCTACCGCAATTTTAATAAGCGATAAGGATATTGTTACTACTCCCAAGTACAGTAAAAGAATGTTGGAAACCATTCCAAACGCTCTTTATTTTTCAATCCCAGATGCAGGTCATTTTGCGGCAATAGAAAAACCGAATGAAGTTGCTAATTCTATGGAAGAGTTTTACAATAAAATTGTACTTTAAAATCAATTTTGTCAAATAAAATACAAGATTGAACTAAGATAATGATTATCTTGTTGGAAAGGAAAATAAAATAAAATAAATACAAAGCTATGCCCTTAATTAAGAACTCAACTTATAGGACTCCTTTTTATGTGAGGAACAATCACTTTCAAACTATTTACAATTCTGTCATACGGAATGTCGGTAGTATCGATTATCAACGAGAACGCATCACAACACCTGATCATGATTTTCTAGATTTGGATTGGTCAAGAGTTGGTGCTCGAAGATTAGTGTTGGCTCTACATGGACTAGAAGGAAGTAGTTCTAGTAATTACATTATTTCTACTATAAAATGCTTTAACCGTGAAGGTTGGGATGCGGTAGCTTTTAATTTTAGAGGCTGCAGTGGAGAACCTAATCGCTTGTTACGAACTTATCATATCGGAGAAACAAGCGATTTAGATTTTGTGCTTAACTACCTCACGGCTCTACGAATGTATGATGAAATTGCGATTGTTGGATTTAGCCTTGGTGGTAATGTTGCGCTTAAATATCTTGGTGAACGTAGTAGTTGGGTTCATCCCCAAGTTAGAAAGGCTGTTGCTGTCTCTGTACCTTGCCAGTTGACTTCAAGTATCAATTGTATAGATAGTTGGTATAACTACATCTATCGGCGAACTTTTTTAGACAGCATTAAGGCAAAACTTAGAATAAAGTCCAAGATGTTTCCTGATCAATTTATTCCTGAATCGATGTATAAGGCTACTACCTTTTTTGAATTTGATGACCTGTATACTTCGATTATTCACGATTTCGATGGTGCGGCTGATTTTTATGAAAAATCAAGCAGTTTACAGTTTATCCCCAATATCAGGATTCCTACCTTGCTTATCAATGCAGCAGACGACTCCTTTTTGTCTTCAGATTGTTATCCTGTAGAATTAGCCAAACAAATGCCTAATTTCTTCCTAGAAATACCAGAAAATGGAGGTCATGTTGGTTTCATTGAATTCAGTGATGATGGCTTCTTTTGGATAGAAAAACGTATTGTTGAATTTTTATCGTAACCACTTGATTTAGACTGACAAAGCTGTATTTATAGGCTAAAAAATTAAATATTCGTTAAAACCAGATTCTTGTGGCGCAAATTCCTTAATTTACAAGTTAATTTAGAGAGGGAATTGTGGTTAATTGACCATACAAATTTCGTATTATTGCCCTCTTAACAGAAAAATGAAGGAGACACAAGACGTATTTAAGAAAATTATCTGGAAAAAGAGACGACGACTGTTTTTTAGTATACTAAAATGGTTTGTTTTCGCATGTCTTGTGCTGTTTTTAATCGTATGGCTTTTGCTCCAAACAGAACGCTTCCAAAATTGGGCACTCCAAAAAGTAACGACTTACCTTTCTGAAGAATTAAATACAACAGTAGATGTCAAACATATCGACATTGATTTTTTTGATAAGCTGGTTTTAGAAGACCTTTTTATAGCTGACCAAGCTGGCGATACCTTACTTTATAGCGAATCATTGTCCGCTAATTTTAATACTAATTTAATTCGCATTATTCGCAGCGATTTGGAGATTGACGCAATCTCTTTAAACAATACTCAAATTAATATTCGTAGAGATTCGGGGCAGTATGTAGATAACCTTCAGTTTATTATTGATGGACTAAGCAATCCAAATAAAAAAGATGATCCGAATAAAAAGAAAAAGCCATTCTTTTTAGACATCAATACCTTATACCTAAATAATATTTCTTTTCTTAAAGAGAATGTTCCAAATGGGAATCGTCTTTTTATAAAATTGCCTAAAGGCACAATTAAGATTGACTCAATGAGTCTGCCCGACAATCAATTTGCTATTCATTCGTTAATCGCTGAACAACCCTATGTGGAATTAATAGAGTCTGAACGGATTCCTTTGCCTCCTCTTCCTATAGATTCAACGACAGTTGGAGAAGAATTTGTGGAAGAACCTGATAGTCTAAAAAAAGAACTTGTCATTACAGCATTAAAAGTCCGATTGAACGATGCTATTTTTAATAGAACCAACCATCGAAACGAGCCCAAGTGGGATAATGAACCCATTAAAATTGACTACAATTATTTAGGTGTAGATGATATCCAAATTGCGGTGGATAGTTTTAAATATACCGAAGATAAATTTACTGGAAAGGTAAATCATTTATCGTTGAAGGAAAAACATGGTTTTGTAATAGAAGAACTTAGAGCCAATGATGCTACCATTTCCAACCGACGAATTATTCTCAACGATGCTCGCTTAGTCACTCCATACAGTAGTATTGGCGACACGATGGTTTGGAAATATCGTGCCTATAAAGATTTTGAAGAATACCCAGACAAAGTTTTAATGGATGGTCGTTTTTATGATTCCAAAGTGGCTATAAAAGACATCATGGCTTTTGCAGGGGGAATTGACAATAATGCTTTTTTTCATAAAAACAGAGATGCGATTGTCGAATTAGACGGTCGATTAAGTGGAAGAGTCAATAATCTAAAAGGTAAAAATCTAGATATAAAAATTGGAAACAATTTACGATTTCAAGGAGATTTTGGTTCTCGTAACTTGACGCAAAGAAACGAAGAAATTCTCAACCTCAATGTAAAACACCTAACGACGAGTATGCAAAACTTGCATCTCCTTCTACCTAACTTTGATCCACCAGCTAATTTTGAAAAATTGGGCAACCTCGATTTTAGCGGTCGTTTTGATGGGTTCTTTATTGATTTTGTGGCAAATGGTGATTTGCGTACTGATTTGGGACGGGCAGTTACCAATATGCGTTTAGACTTAAAACCTGGTCGAGAGCGAGCTTCTTATTCTGGAAAATTAGAACTCATCGACTTTGATCTCGGTGCTTGGTCGAATGACGATCAATTGGGTAATATTACATTCTCTTCTTTTGTTGAAGACGGAAAAGGTCTTACACTCGAAACAGTTAGTGCCCAATTAGGAGCTAAAATCGAAACCTTTACCTATAAAGGTTATACCTACGAAAATGTAGAAATGGATGGTCGTGTCAATCAAAATTTATTCGATGGAGATTTTTCTATAAAAGATGATAATATTGATTTTAAATTTAATGGATCAATTGACTTTTTAGATACTATACCTAAATTTGATTTTGTAGCAGATGTCGTTCGGTTAGATTTAAAATCACTTAACCTTATAGACCAAGATATTGTCATTTCAGCTAATTTAGATTTAGATTTAGTCGATAAAAATATTTCAGATATTCATGGGCGGGCAGCTCTTTATAATATCGATATTCAACGAAATCAAACAGAACATTATTATATTGATTCATTGATAGCTAGTTCAGAGTTTAGAGATGGAGATTATCGAATATTTAAAATTGATTCGGAAATTTTATCCATTAATCAAATGGATGGATATTTTGATATTCAAGAAGTACCCAATGCCTTGTTGCTTTATTTTGAAAAAAACTTTACGGGGTATTTTTCTAGACTCAATTTAAAGAAGCCTCAAAAAGAAGTTCAACAATCGACTTTTGATTTTGATATAGCGATACACGACACCAAAAACCTTACGCACTTAATAGACCCAAAACTAGATACGCTCCGCGACATTAGTTTGATTGGCTATTTTGATAATATGAAAGACACGCTAGACCTTACATTAGAAGCACCAGGTTTTAAATTCGATATGGTTGAAGTAAAAGATATTGAATTAATTCTCAATGCATCTAAAGATGAAGCGTCTATAGACATAGCTGCTGAAAATACCAAAATCAATGAAAAAAATGAATTTCCTTTAGTCTCGGTTTCTGGTTATGTGTTTGGAGATTCTTTAGATTTCGGAATACAGTCAAACGATTTTTCTCAGACTATCGCTTCTATAGATCTGAGAGGTTTGTTGACTCTAGAAGATCAGGGTAATGCAAAAATAAGTTTTGATAATTCCAATCTAGCTTTCTTAAATGACATCTGGCAAATTGATGAAAATAACCAAATTACTTTTGGTAAAAATTATATTAATACTGAAAAATTTGAATTGAACAATGGTCAACGTTTTGTACGGTTAAAAAGTGTAGACGAAAAAGGATTACAACTTTTAGTAGATGGTTTTGATCTTTCGATTATTGATGATTTTTGGAATTATAACGAATTAGATTTTAATGGTGGTTTTACCGTCGATGCTCAAGTTAGAAACATCTTTACACTCGAAGATGTTACAGCTACTATTTTGGCAGATACCTTTATTATGAATGGTGACGATTGGGGACTCTTTCGTGTAGATGCAGAAATGTCAAGTTTAAAAGAGCCTGTCAAAGCTACTGTATTTCTGACAAAGGAAACACAACAACTTACTGTTGAAGGAAATTATTATCCTCCAACAATAGACAAAGCAAGGTTTTCAAAAGAGGCTAATTATTTTGATTTCGATGCAGATATTTCTGGTTTTCCAGTTGAGTTAGCCGATTATTGGATTGGTAATCAAGTATCAAATACTACAGGAAATTTTGATGCTAAACTCAAAATTTTTGGTGTGCCAAAAGAACCTAATATAGATGGTTGGATAAGTATTTATGATGCTTCGATCATGGTTGATTATCTACAAACAACTTATTTTATTGACCGAGATACCGCATTCGTTTCTAATTTCATGTTTGACGGAACAGGTAGTACGATTACAGATGAATATGGGAATGTAGCAGATGTTTATGGTGGTATTTCTCACAATCATTTGAAAAATCTCGGTCTTGATGTTCGCTTGGTTTCTCCAGAGTTTTTAGGAATGAATACAACCAAAGAAGATAACGAATTATTTTATGGTACAGCGATTGGTGCCTGTGATGTTAAGTTTTTTGGAAATTTCAAACAGCCCAATGCTATCATAGATGCAACGAGTAAGGCTGGTACTAAAATCGCTATTCCGATTTCCTATGATCAAGATGCGCAAGAAGTAAGCTTCATAAAATTTGTTGACAAAACCAAAAAAGAAAGAGATACTTTAGTTTCTGGAAAAGACCTTAGAGGACTGAATGTCGATCTGAATTTAACGGTGACCGAAGATGCAGATATGTCTTTAATTTTTGACGAACGAGCTGGTGATGTAATCAGAGGAAAGGGGAGAGGCGATCTGCAAATTGGTGTCACTCGTGCGGGTGATTTTACCATGTATGGAGACTACGAAATAGAGACTGGCGAATATTTGTTTACCTTGTACAATCTAATTAATAAACCTTTTAATGTGAAAAAAGGGGGAACGATTCATTGGTTTGGTGATCCCTTTGGTGCTTTAATAGATATTGATGCAGACTATAAAGGATTGAGTACTGCGCCTTATAATTTTATCGAAGAATATATCGATAATCTGGATGGCAATATTCAAGATGCCGCTCGACAACCTACTAGTGTTGATCTTACAATGAATCTTGAAGGAGAACTATTACAACCAAACATTACCTTTGATTTGGCATTCCCAAGGCTTACTAGCGAATTAAAAAACTATACGGATAGTAAATTGAGAGTAGTCAGAAATGACCAAAATGAACTCAATCGTCAAGTTTTTGGTCTGATGGTCATTGGTGGATTTTTACCATCTGGAAATATCGGTGGATCAGAAGTTGTAACAGGTATAAATACAGTTACCGAATTTTTATCTAATCAATTATCCATTTATTTAACCGAATTATTGTCCGAAGTATTTACAGATGTAGGCTTTATCTCTGGCGTCGATTTCGACATCGCTTATAATGTGTACCAAGCAGATCACGTTGATCTAGGCGATACCGATCGTTTTGCCCGAACAGGAAGCGAACTACAACTTCGTCTTAAAAATAATTTATTCAATGATCGCCTTTCTATCAATGTTGGTAGTAATATTGACCTCGGAAATAGCGCCTTGCAATCAAGCAATGGTTCTTATGTTGCTGGAGATATTGTGATCGAATATATTTTGACAAAAGACCGTCGATTCAAAATTCGTTTTTACCAAAGTAGTCAACCTTCGATTCAAGGAGGTAGAAGAAATAAAACAGGTTTAGGTCTAAGTTATCGTAGAGAGTTTGACACGTTCAAAGAGTTTTTAGATGGGATGAAACGTTCTGCTAAACGAACAATTGAGTAAGTTGATTTTTATTTAGGCAAATTAAAGTTTATAGATACTCATCTTGGATAAATCTTTTTCTACTATATTTGAGCATTACTAAATGCGAAGTGGGTCTTTTGATAATAATTCAAAAGACCCACTTCGCGTTTTATACGAGCTTTTTTTATTTTTCGAACAACTCAATATAGACAGGAAAGTGATCACTAAAACCACCATAATAATTTGGACCACCATATGTTTTGTTTGGTTTAGCTCCTACTTTTTTATCCATATAGATCATCCATTCTTCTTTGATGATTTTGGCGTCTCCGACCTCAATCCCTTTTTCATTTTTTAGATTGCCAGAAACAATAATTTGGTCAAGCATATTCCAGTTGGATTTATAACGGTAAGTGCCAGAAGTAGGAGTGTCCAAAGCTGCAGTACAATTATACAAGTACTTCGATCTGGATTGTGGTTCTTTTACTGCACTCAAGGTTAAGGCTACACTTTTGTTATCAGTTTCATCATTCAAGTCACCCATTATAATAATATTAGCTTCAGGATTAGACTCGAAAATTTCGTTTACTTTTTTTCGTAATTGTTTTGCCACGTATATTCGTTTGGGTTCACTCTTTGTTAACCCACCTCTACGAGACGGCCAATGGTTAACAAAAATATGTAACTGATGTTTGCCGTTTAGTGTACCTTCAACATGAAGAATATCACGAGTGGTATAATCTTCAACAATCTCTTTCGGAAAATCAATAGCTATTTTATTGCTATTCGAAACAACAAAATCTTTAGTCTTATAAAGTAAAGCAACATCGATTCCTCTAATGTCAGGAGAGTCAAAATGTACTACGCCATATTTATGTTTTGCCAAAGCATCTGTTGCTGCCAAGTCAATCAGTACTTTTTCATTTTCAACCTCACAAAGGCCCAAAAGACTTGGAGCATTCATGGCTGTAACAACCTTTGCTAAATCAAATAATTTTTTTTGATAGCGTTCAGTTGTCCATTTCTTTTTACCTGTAGGCGTGAATTCGTCATCCTTGGTTTTAGGATCATCGTCTGTATCGAATAGGTTTTCGACATTATAAAAGGCTACACCATTGGCTCCTTTTGTTTTTTGGACAGCGCTAGCTGTTTTGGTACTATTACAAGCAGAAAATGCAAGGCAAGTGATTATGGTCCACAGGAAAATATACTTCTTCATTGTTTTTATTTTTGAAGGCGTAAAGGTATGAAAATATTTAAAATCAAAATGTAAATAAAAATTAAAATCTCTAATGTTTGGTTTACTGATTTTTGGAGATGTACCTAAAACCCAAAATTGACAAACAGAGTAGGAGTAAAAGGAGTTGCCAAAGAAAAGGTCGTTTTATTATCAGGGAAATTCGAGAAATTATTATAGCGAACATTTTTTCGATTAAAAACATTCAAAATCGAAATACCAGATGCTAGATCAAATTTTTGTGTATTAAATTTATACAAGGCAGAAATATCAAGGCGACTATAAAAGGGAATATTCTCTTTCAAGTTCGCGTCTGTAGTATTCGGTATGCCTGAACCATATACATAATTGATAGAAAAATAATAGGGCTTAAAATTAAAAATGCCAGCAGCTTTAAATTCATGCCGCTGATCTTGAGGTGCACGTTGGTAGCTTTTAGAACTAAAGTTGTCGAAATATTCTTCTGTTTTGCTGAGCGTATAGACTGCCCAAATATTGTGTTTGCCGAATTGTTTTTTAGCAGAGAGATCAAGCCCCCTACTTTTGCTTTTACCATAACTTAACTCTAGGTTTTCATCATTTGATTTAGAAAACCATCTACTTAAACCATTCGTCCGCTTATAAAAACCTTCTATTTTCCATTCAAAATTATTGGACTGATGTTCGATACTAGCAACAAAATGATCGCTTTCTAAAATCGAGTTTTTATTTTCAATATTCCAAAAATAAAGGTAATTATTAAAGTTATCTACAATCGCATTTTCGTTAATAAATTGGTAATGCTTCCCATAGGCAAATTTTGTAGTCAAAGTAGCAAGAGGATAGATGTTTAATGTTAATCGGGGTTGAAGATAAGCCTTCATTTTTTCTACTAATGGAAGGTCTAATTTTAGACCTGCGACAACGTCTGCTTTTTTAGAAAGTCGAATTTGATCTTTTGCAAAAAACTGTAATCTACTTCTTTGATCGACAAAAGATTTAATCGTCGCTTTCGTAGTATCTTGTTTGAAGGACGTACTATTTCGAATAAAATTACTTCCTACATTTAGATGATGTCTTTTTGTCGAAGGAAGGATATGATTTATTTTTACAGACTGTTCTTTAACACCATTTTGAGTATTATTAGATAAGGTAGAAATAACGTCTGTCGAGTCTTTATCTATCCAAATACTAGCTTCATTTTCGAACATTGAATCAAAAGTAGAGGCTGCAAAAGTGATATTGGTGAGTGCTCCATTTTTCCAATTTTTCCCATAATAAAAAGAAGCACCAGATTGTTGATTGGAAATGGTTGATTCGAAAAAGTATTGATTCATTTCTTTTTCTTCTATAAAATCTGTAAACGAATCAGTACTTGAAAGTATGCTAAAAGCGAATTGATCTCCTTTTTTGCGGTTACCCGAAAACTTTAAATTAATATCTCCAAAGTCTGATCTTCCTAGTTGATCATTCAATTTGTAATTGTAAAAACCATAATAAGTTTTTCGAGCAGAAAGTTGTAAAGCAGCACGTTGAGCAATTGGAATATTGACGAAAGCATTTGCGATTTCGCTACTTAGATTAAGCCTTGCTCCAAATTTATTTTTATTACCATTAAAACTAGAAATATTCACAAAGCCTCCTACACGATCACCTATATCTACTTGATAAGCTCCCTTATGTACTTCAATATCTTTTACGATTAATGGGTTGACTGAGCCAATATCATCATACAAACTACTCGCACTAAAAAGCGTCATCCCATCAAAGACAATATGTGTTTGTCCTTTATAGGAACCCCAGATTATAAAGTCTTTACTTTGTTCACCTGCCGCTAAAATACCCGCTTGTAATCTAAGCATATTAAAAATTGCATTGCTATTATTGCCAGGTAAAAAAGTAGCAATTTTCTGATTCACTTTTATCAATCCAGTGGACATGGGTTGAGTAGAGATACGACTAAGTGGTTTTATTTTTTCTGCTTTTACGACTACTTCCTCTAGTCCTACGATCTGAGGTGACAATTCAATGCGTTGAACACTTGCCGTATTATAAATGGTGTCTACTTGAAAATAGCCTAAATGCGAAACAGCTAAGCTAACCTTGCTGTCAATGGTCTTGAATGAAAAGTGTCCATTTAGGTCTGTTTGTAAGATGGTGCTATTAATTTGAACCATAGAAAAGGGTAGTGCTTCGCCATCTTTTTGATCAACGATTTGTCCTTTAAAAATTAAAAGCGGGGATCTTGTCGTATCCGAATATTCGTTTTCCTTTTTTTCATAAAGTAAAAAAACATCTCCAATTTTTTTATAGGAAAGACCACAAGACTGGAGTATTTTTTTTAATGCTTTGGAAGGAGTAGCAAAAGTCGAAGAAATATTGATTATACAGTTTTCGACTAGAGCATCATTGTAAGAAAACTGAAGATCGTATTTGTTTTTTAGCTCTAATAAAACAGTACCCAATGGCTGATCTTCGGCATTGAGTACGATGGATTGAGCTTGGATACTAGCTGCAAGAAAAAATAAAAAACTGATAAGAATCAGTCGAATTTGTTTGACCAAAAAAAATTATTTTTTAATCTTATAATTGTTGGCATCTATTTTTACAAATGTAAGACCATAAGTTTGACAAATCAAATTTAATGTAGAATCAGCGATTGCTGATTTTTTGAAATTACCTGTGTAATTTGGTAATCCTGTGATAGAATCATCATATTGGATCGAGATATTATATTGTCGTTCTACTTCTTCTAGCACTTCGGTCAATGCTTTAGATTTATAATCGAACATTAAACTTTTCCAGCCAATATGAAGATCGGCCTCTTCTGTGCTAGTTGCAATTAATTTATCTTTAGTATCGGCAAACATATTAGCTGTCAAGATAACTTTTTCGTCTGTTAGATTAGAGGACACTCGTACTTTTCCATGTTCACAAAATACCACATAATTATCGTTTCTAGTAGAAATATTAAAAGCAGTACCTAACACTTGAGTCGTTCCTTTTTCAGAATATACAGTAAAGTTAGCACCTGTTTGAACCTCGAAAAAACCTTCTCCTTCAAAATGAACACTTCTATCAAAAGACCACCAATATGGATGAAATTGTAGACTCGATTCTGCATTTAATAAAACATTAGATCCATCAGGTAAGGTATAAGATAAATGTGCTCCACGTTCTGAGCTAATCGTTTGTGTATACAATTTGCAAAAAATAGTAGAGCATACTAAAAAAGCTATAGCTGCAGCTGCAGCATATTTGAACCAAGATAATTGTCTTACTTTAGTTGTAGATGTTGAAGAAGAATCTTCCATTTTAGCAACTAACTGTTCCCAAACAACATCTTTCGAATGTTTGAAAGGACTTTCCAATTGTGGTAAAAGTCGTTCTTCTCCAGGAAGGCTATATTGATGATTATTTGGCATAATGTCCTAGTTGTTTTTTTAAAGTAGCTAGCGCTAGGCTCATTCTTTTTTCAATTGCTTTTACACTGATGTCTAAACGTTCGGCTATATCTTTGTAGGTGAGGCCATCTTTTCTACTCATTAAAAATACACTTCGTTGTTTCTCTGGTAAATTGCTGAGTGCTTTCTCGTAATTTTCTTTCAATTCTTGAAATTCAAAAGTTGTTTCAGGGCTATCTTTTTTTATATCGAAGGCTAAGCTCTCTACATAAGCATCAGCAACTTTATTTTTCCTCAAATGACTCAAAAATAAATCAATACCAATTTTATAGAGTAAAGATTTTGTTTTTGTAGGATGATAGTCAAATTGTTTTTCCCAGATTTTCATAAATGCCTCTTGCGAAATATCGGTTGCTAGTTCTGCATCGCCACTTCTGTAATAGAGATAGTTTCGTAGTGGGTCAAAGTATTGATCGAAACAGGTTTTGAATTCTTCTCTTGTCAAGTTAAATTAACTTAAAATATTGAAAAGATAAGTTTAAAAATAGAGCATCAAATTTTATTGTACTAGATGCTCTATTTTTAAACTTTAATTTTTATTAAGATTATTTGTCTAAGGTAAATGTATAGAAACCTTCCTCTGTTTCCTTCACTGCTTCGTTATCGCAAGTGCCATCACCATAATCAACTGTAGCTAACCATTCTCCATCTTTGTAGTACTTAATGATACCAGATGTGATGTAATCACAATCATCTGCTTTTACGATTGGCTCAACAACTACTTTTTTGAAATAATCA
This sequence comes from Saprospiraceae bacterium, assembly GCA_020630735.1. GTDB lineage: Bacteria > Bacteroidota > Bacteroidia > Chitinophagales > Saprospiraceae > JAHDIP01. The sequence continues at coordinate 34,333 of JAHDIP010000025.1, forward strand.
TCTTTATCTTTTTCACCATCGCCATCTTCATCTTTTTGAGTAAGATCGATGTCATCTTTTTCCCCATCTTTTTCTTTAGTTGCAACAGCATCATTGGTACCATCACCGAAATCTACTTTCGCCAATAAATCACCGTCTTTACGATACTCGATAATACCATTTGTGTAGTATTCAGAATCATCTACTTTTTCTAAGGTTTCTGTCACTTCGATATCATAGCCAGAAACAGGAACAGTAAGATGATAATATTCGCCAGCGATTTCTGATTCTAATGATTTTACTTCTACGTCTTTGTCTTTGTTACAAGCAGTAAATACTAATGCACAAACGGCTAATAGGCCTAAAAGATTTTTTTTCATGTTATTACGATTTTTTATGATGAATACGCTTTTATAAGTCTTTTTAAGCGTGTTTACACCAATATACCGTATAAGAAATGATGTACCCTACTTTTTTTTAATTTTTTTTAAAAGTTTTTTTGTTTTTTTTTAGCGTCACAGAAGTTCACTAAATGGATAATTATGATCATTGTAAGATCTTACCTTGCCCAAAGTAGACCATTATACACCTTAGATTGAAAAAATCTAGCTACCAAAAATCCAATGAAAACAATTAATGCAATAGTAACATTGCTACTAATCAGTCATATTATTAATGGTCAACAATTATCAAGAAGTGCAATATCAAGTGCTGGAGATTATGCTAAAAATGAGAAAGGCATATCTGTAAACTGGACAATGGGTGGAATTTTTAGCCAAACCATAGAAGAAAAACATCATCTTACAGAAGGATTTCAACAAGGTTTTTTAACTCGCATATTTCATAGACCGACCGAAAATACATTACAACAAGAACTTAATTATTATATTGAAGAATTAAAAAGTAAAACAGCACTTCTTACAATAAATATCTTTCCTAATCCGACCAGTCATCTTTTGTTTTTAAAATTTGATAAGATTCCTTCTACAACAGTTTTTGTAAAAGTTTTCAATGCTAAAGGGAAACTTGTACTTCAGGAAGAGATCAATCCTGCTGGAGAAAATCAAATAGAAATTAAAGGAATTTCGACACTGAATACGGGAGTCTATTTTACGACAATCTATGATGGGAAAAACTTCATCACAACTAAAAGATTTCTAAAACTATAAATCCATTTTATTCTATTACCAAAAGCCAACTTATAATGAAAAAATTAAAATTAGTACTAGGACTAGTACTCACTATATTATGTCTATCTACATCTTTTTTGAATGCACAAAGTACTTTCAGATATCAAGCGGTAGCTAGAGACAGTACAGGAGCTGTGTTAGCGAATCAACAAATTGGTGTTCAAATCGGAATCATACAAACAGAGTCGTCGCTGCCTCCTATTTATCAAGAAGAACATCAAGTAACAAGTAATGATTATGGCGTGCTCAACTTAAATGTTGGCGAAGGAGCGGTACTTCTTGGAGAGTTTGCTTCCATAGATTGGAGTTTAGAAAGCTTTATCAAAATTGAAATTGATGTAGCTGGTGGTACGAACTATGAACTCACAAGCTTATCAGAAATTCTATCGATTCCAAGGGCTTTATATGCTGAGCGTGCTGGTTCTATAACAAATAGTGCTAAGATGGGAATTTATGTTACGGAATTTGGAGCAGTAGGAAATGGTGTTACTGACGATACCGATGCTTTTGAGATGGCTTTAGATAGTGCACAAGTTATTGGAGCAAAAGTTTTTGTTCCACATGGAATTTACAAACTCACTCGTTCACTTATTATTGGAGATGGTGTTTCATTAATTGGTGAAGGCTCTGGAAGTGATCCTCTTCAAACGCCTTATAATGGATCGCTTTTATGGTATGATGGAAATGATTTTGCCATTAAAGTAAAAGGGCATAGTTCTAGATTAAAAGATATAGTTATTCGTGATAAAAGTGATGGAAATGCATTGGGCGGAGTCTTATTAGAAGGCGATGGAAGGTTGTTGGAAAGTGTATATCTTTTTGAAGTCTTAATCAGTGGTTTTACGTCGGGAACAGGTCTTAAGTTACATGCAAAAAATAGTGGAGGAATTGCTTATGCTTCGTTCAACAATGTTCGTGTACGTCATGGAAAAATAGGTATCCATATTGACCAAACCAATAATAGTTTTGTCAATTCAAATACTTGGAATCATTGTCAGATATCTGGAGGTGGATTTGATTATGGTATGCTTGTCGATGGTGGAAATAATAATATTTTAAATGGTGTAGTTATCGAACCTTTATCAAGTATGAAAGGTCATTTATTTGTAAATGAAGGAGAAGTTTTTGCTTCAGAAATGCGCATTGAAGGTGTTAACCAAGAAGAAACGGTGCCGCTAATCAAATTTGATCGGCATACTAAAAATTCGACATTGACAGGTGTGTATGCTGGAGGACTGACCTTAGATAAAGGAAACAATTTTATCAATATGAGAAGTGGGAAAGCTATTCACTACAAAAATTCGAGCTTTAATAAATTTAAAAATGCCACCTTCTTTTCGCCAGATGGAATATCTATACCAGATTGGGATATTACTGGGAACGGTGTCTCTATTGAAGTACTAGCCCCTGAATTGTCAGATGTGCATAATATTTTAAAAATCACTATTCCTGCAGGAGCTAATTTTGCAATAGAACCAAGTCCGCTTGCTCGACCTGCTGTCAAAGAATTACCTTTGTACGATCAGGTAAATTTTGGTTTTTATATCAAAACGAATCAATCTTCTGCAGCTTTTGCTGTTACAAATGCTCCTAAAGGTTGGACAAGTTCTATTGCGCATAGCGGAAGTGATGATTGGGAGTTTGTAGGTATGAATGCAGAAGTAAATAGAAGTTTACCTGCTCGTTTTATGGCTCAAATAAATAACACCTCAGGTAGTGAAATAACTGCTTATATCACCACACCTACCTTAAGTTTTGGTCTCCAATTACCAACCTTGGATGAAGCACCTTTGTTTACTTCAGGTGGAGAATTGACGGGGCAATTGACCCACGCTTATGCTATTAGTACTACTCCAAGTAATGGATATCTGCAACTTCCACTTTCTGCTAATTATTTCGAAATTACAGATTTAATTAACATAAAAAGAATAAATCACTTGACTGCAGATAGAGTACCAAAAGGAACAGTAATAACCCTATTGTTTAATCATGATGGTATAGAAGTCACAAATAGTGGTTACCTAAATTTAAAAGGCGCTTTCACTTCGTTGGCAAACGGATCATTAACATTAATTTCTAATGGAAATGGTACCTGGCGGGAAGTTAATCGAAATAATTAGACGAATTTTAAACCTCCCAAAAAAATCGTTCTTTTTCTTTTGAAGTAGCACCAATACGTTTGTAAAATTTTATAGCACGTACATTAAAATCAGGCGTTTGCCATTGGATTAATTTACAATCCAATTGGGCAGCCTCTAATTTAATTCGTTGCATAAGTTGATCACCTATGCCAAATCCCCTTGTTCCTTCTCGCATAAAAAGGCAATCCATATAAATGTAAAAAGAAGCATCCCAAGTTGAAAATTGTTTCATGTAAGTTGCATAACCGATCAAGCCTTTTTTGCTATCTACGACTAGACAATAAAGTGCGGGATGTTCGCCGAATATAGATTGTTCGAGCTTTTCTCTTTTTCCTATTCTAGAATAAGTTGCTTGCTCATAGATAGCATGCTTCTCACATAACACAATGAGTTCATCTAAGTCTTTTTTTAATGCAAAACGGATGATTGGTGCAGGTGTCATTTATTTTATAATTTGAAAAGGTATATTGTCAATTAGCTTATTTTTTTCATAAACTTGTAACCAATATTGTCCAGCAACTAAACTAGTTGTATTTACATAAAAACTACCTTTGTTTTCTAATATAATGCTAGACATTCTTTTTAACTCTTGTCCATTCGTTGCCATTACTCTTATTGTAAAAGAGTTAGCTTTCTTTACATTATATTGAATATTAACTTGTTGTGTTTTAGAAGATGGATTTGGAAAAACAGAAAATTGGTTTTCATTTTTTTCTATTGAAAAAGTTGTCGTTGAAGAAGCGGCACAATTGACAGAGTCCACCCACACAAAAGCATCTGTCAATATCTGATTGCGATTTGGAAAGTCAATCGTATGACCTACGCCATTCATTAAAATAGAATTGACAATAGCGCCGTTATTTTCTAAAGCATTTTTTATGGGAGTGAAACGAACGCTTGGACTATCTTGCGAACCATGCACAATATAATAAGGTATATCTGCAGCATTTTGAATAATTCCGTTTACCTCATTTGTTCCATTTACGGCTGCACCGATTGGAATAAAGCCTCTAAATCGTTCAATATTATTCAAGCCATAAGTATAAGTAGTCAGTCCTCCCCAAGAGAATCCCATTGCATAAGTTTTATCAGGATTGATATTGTACCATAGCGCCATCGAATCTAGCAGAGCTGTTGTAAATTCAATATCGATTGGGTCATTAACAGCACCATCGACTCCGCCATCAGGACAAGCCAAAATAAGGTTGTTTGTTTCCGCAAAAACGATTAAGGTATCGCACCAAGATTCTGCATCCCAACGAGAGGTATTTAATGGATGCAAACCTAGCATCAAACGATGAGGTTCATTGGCATCATAGCCAGATGGAATGTATAAGGAGTATTTTTTTGCAGGGTCAGTCTGGAAAGCAAATGTTCCATCAATGCGCTCTTGTGCAGTTGAAAAGGTAGTGCAAGCTAATAGTAAAATTACTGTAATTATGTGCTTCATTTTTTTCTTGCTAATGTAGTAATTAAAACGTTAACTATTGCTTTTTATCTGTAATGCTAGAGACAGTTCACTAATTTTTATGATAAGCAACGAGTTCTACAATTGGTTTTTGAATAATTTTTCCCAATTGTAAATTATTATGCTTGAATAATTTTTTTAGTTGTGCTTCAAAATGATAGGCTATTGAACCAATAAAATGGATTGGAAGATTTGTATAGCCTTCATATTTTTTGACATGACAAACTAAAAATTCGTAAAAAGATTCATAGACTAATTGTTCGATAAATGGATTTTCTATTTGCTCACTCAAAAAGGTGGTAAAAGAGGCTAAATAAACATTTGGTTTTTCTTGAGAATAAATAGCAGTTTTGATCGCCTGTTTTCCTTCAGGGTATTTAAGGTCAAAAGCTTTTTCGAGATCAGGAGGCAAAGCTCTATAAAAATATGCACGTAATAATTTCTTTCCCAAATGAGTCCCACTTCCTTCGTCACCTACTAAGTAACCAAGAGCAGGAACGTTGTCTGTAATTTGGTGACCATCATATAAACAAGAATTGGAACCTGTTCCTAATATACATGTGATACCTGCTTGATGTCCACAGCAAGCTCTTGCAGCTCCAAGCATATCAGAATATACCTCTATAATAGCTTCAGTAAAACGATTATGTAATGCTTGTTCAATCTTACCACAATGAAATGCATCAGCACAGCCAGCCCCATAAAAGTAAATTTGTTTTACATTTTCTGAAGAAGCTAAGTTCTCAAAACATAGACTAAGTTCTTGGTTTAGTTCATATGTACTAAGGTGATAAGGGTTCAATCCCTTAGACTCAAAATAAGTTTGTTGACCTGAAGGATCAACCAAACGCCAGTCTGTTTTTGTAGAACCACTATCTGCTATTATAATCATGTTTTGCAAATTACAACAAAACGAATAGGAAAGAAAAATTATTTCACTAATAATATTTGAAAATCAGCCGAACTAAAGAGTTCATATCCAGTCAGCTAAGTATTCCAATAAATATTAATAGACATTCAATGTTGTATTTGTTAAAACAAAATGTGTTTTATTGGTTTGTTTTTTAAAACAAATAGTTTTATATTTGTAGTAGATAAAACAACTACTATATGGCTTAACACTTTAAAACTTATAAGAATGATCAATACAAATTATCGTTTTCCTCAAATCAGACCACTCGAAGAACTAAAGCAGCATGACAAAATCAATCGTATTTATACCTATATACAAACCAATTGGATGAGGCTTTGTATGCTATCTTTAGTATTGTATGTTTTTGTGAGTAAAGACATCAATATACAAGTGAGTATGAATAATGGGAATGCGGTAGCAGCTACTTCACCAGTCATTGAACCAGAAAGAAATGCAAAACCTGTAGCAGCAAGTTTAAAGAAAGAGCAGCCAAAAAAAGAAGAAAAAGTAGACCCTATAAAAGTCGAAAAACAAACGAGTTTGTTATCGTTTTTTGAAAATTTGACACGTTCAAAAAATACTTCTGAAATAAAGGAAACACCTAATCAAGAAATTGTCGAAATACATGTGAAGGAAGATAAGTCTGCTAATCATGAAATTGATATGAATTTGGCAAACACTTTTTCTAATCTAACCTTTATTTTAAGTCCTGATTATGGAGAGCGTAAAAATATTGATCCTGCAATCGTTAAGTATAAACGAGACCATTGTTTTGATTATGTAAAACGATTTGCTACAGTGGCTGTTACTGAAATGGAAAAGTATGGTATCCCTGCTAGTATCACTTTAGCTCAAGGCTTGCTCGAAAGTAATGCAGGCGATAGTCGTTTAGCTTCTCGAAATTATAATCATTTTGGTATCAAGTGTTTTTCGAAAAAATGTGATAGAGGGCATTGTTCAAATTTTACGGATGACACACACAAGGACTTTTTTAGAAAATATACAAGCGTCTGGGAAAGCTACAGAGCACACAGCGAATTTTTACAAGGAAAGCGATACAAGCATCTAAAACAATATTCTAATACAGATTATAAAGCTTGGGCTAAAGGATTGAAAAAAGCAGGCTATGCTACCGATAGAAAATATGCAGAGAAATTAATCGACATCATCGAAGAAATGGATTTGCATAAATATGATAAAATGAAAACGAAGAAAGATTA
>JAHDIP010000025.1:41343-43501 GCA_020630735.1 Saprospiraceae bacterium
AATTAGCACGATAATCAAAAAACTCAATATTGAATTTAGAGATTTCTGGTTTCTTGGCAGGGACATCCCACGAGCCATCATACTGGATAAAAACAGGAACGTATTGAGTATCTAATTTGGTCAATTTTATTTTCATCGATACATCGAAATCGAAAAGTGCGCCTGCGTATTTTAGTTGATAGTTTCGAGCAATAACTTGAAAGGTTTCTTTGTCGAAAAACGTTTCTAAATTTTTGATGACTGTTTTGCCAACTTTTTTAGTACGGTATTCGTCTTTCACTTTGGCAGTAAAAACATAACATTCAATATCGTTATCATAATTTTTTGACGTGATGGAATAGTCATAAAACTTTGCCATGTCTTTATCAAATATCGCTGTTTTACTTCCTATGATTGGAATGTTTGTTTCTTCGCCAGGTCTGAAAATGAGTGTTTTCAATTCTTGTATGTATTCCTCCATTTTGTTCTTAGGCGGCTTTTGTTTTTCATTTCTATTTTCGCATTGTTTTTTGTGCGTAAAAAATAAACGGTCATACATTTTTGCCGTGTAGTATTTATAGTTTTTCTTTTTTTTGTTTTTGTAAAACTTACCAGTTGTTACCTCATCAAATGTTTCCATTGTTCGACAGCGACCATCTGAGGATTGTTTAATCATACTATTATAGCTGGCAATTTCTTTTTTCTTTTTGTCAAACATTTTGATATCGTTATTCGAACGATAGGAGAGGAAGCGGATATTTTTGAAAGCTGTATAAAACGATTCATCATCTTCAACCATTTCTATAAAATCCTTCACATCGAATCCAGATCGAGAAGCCGTCACCACTAAGGAATCCAAATAGATAATCCCACCAAAATCAAGATAGGTACTATCTTCTTGAGCTAAAACCCAAAAAGTAGACTGAAAAAAGATCAAAAATAAGAGACAGTATTTCATTAATCAGTTAATATTAAATTTTACTCAGTTAAAATTTTCTCGTTATGTTAGTTTTGGAAAAATGCTAAACAATGTTTTACCAAATGTTGAACGATTAACTTTCAACATTTTCTTCGAATGTGTAGCCATTTAAAAAAGCCTTAACATCCATTCTTTTACGACCTTGAAGTTGTAAGTTAAGTAAATGCACAAATCCATCATTAGTTGCAACTTTCAAAAAATGCTTATTATCAGATACGAAACTACCGATAGGGTATTGGTGTTCAATAATTTCTTTATCTGCTTTATAAATTTTAAGTTTCAAGTTATTTAAGGTAGTCCAGGCGGTAGGAAAAGGATTTAAACCACGGATGAAATTAAAAATTTGATCAGTAGAAAGAGAAAAATCTATTTCGCAGGTTTCAGTATGTAATTTAGGGGCTTTTGTTACCAAGCCATTATCTTGGGGAACTAGTTTATAATCACCACTTTCGAGTGCTTTTACTGTTTTGAGTACTACTTTGGCTCCTAAGTGCATCATTTTGTCATGTACATCACCTGTTGTATCCTGTTCACTAATAGGCATTTTTTCTTGAAATAATAAGTCACCTGTATCAATCTCATGTTGTAGTAAAAAACTCGTGACTCCTGTTTCTTTTTCGCCATTTATGACTGCCCAATGTATTGGTGCAGCACCTCGATATTTGGGTAATAAAGAACCATGTAAGTTAATAGTGCCCATTGCTGGCATATCCCAAACAACCACCGGAAGCATACGAAAAGCAACAACAACCTGTAGGTCAGCGTTTAAAGAACGAAGCTCCTTGATAAATTCAGGACTTTTTAGGTTTTTTGGCTGTAAAAGGTGTAATCCTTTCAGTTTAGCATATTTCTTGATATGAGATTCTATAACTGTCTTTTTACCACGACCGCCCATTTTGTCGGTTGCTGTAATCACACCAACAACATTATAGCCATTCTCTACCAAGATTTTTAAAGAAGGAACCGCAAATTCGGGCGTTCCCATAAATACTATTCGTAAACTCATTTATTTTGATATTTAAAGAACTTCTGTTACTATTGCTATATCATTTAGTCAAAAAGAAGGTATTTTGTCAACCTATTGAAGACAATAACTGTCTATATTAGTAACGTTTATATTTTCAATTTTTGCGGCAAAATACAAATATTGTTGAGTAACTTAAACAAGAATAGTTTTTATAAAGACTTAAAAAGGTAATT
>JAHDIP010000254.1:0-5350 GCA_020630735.1 Saprospiraceae bacterium
ACTATATTTTAACGATCTTTATTGACAACTTTATAGATTTGTAGGGATAAAATGGCTATAATGGCTACGAATAATAAGAATATCAAAAAACCATCTTCTACCTGACTCATCTCATCATAAAATTTATAAAATAAGCCTCCACAAAAAACAAATAGCCCTACAAAGCCCATTATTCTTTTGACCATACCTTTAATTTAGCGGCAAAGATACTATAATATCTATTATTTTTAATCGTTAATAACTATTAAGATAGTCGATTAATGCATCTTCTAATACGAACAACTTGTATCCTTTTTTTGTTTAATCGTTATGAATAAAAAACAACGTATAGATTACTAGACCTAATCAGTATTCGGTTTTAGGATCATCATTAGTAGTTATCGTTTGATATTCTGTAGCTCTTAGGAATGAGTTAAAAATAAATTTACATTCTAGGCTTTATTTTTTTGCCCCTTACTTCGTTAAAAAGCCTCCTGATAGCTAGGCTATCACTACGTTTTTGTTTTCTTTCAATTTTTCAAGACTTGGTATCTGCAAAAGAAATTTTCTTCTAATAAAATCTAACCAGCTATGACTAAAAAAAATACATTTTCTTTTCTTTTTCTACAATTTTTATGCTTCGGCTTGTTACAAGCGCAAACAACTGTTAACCAGACAGTCTTATTTGAGAGTGATCAGTACACGCTTTCCCCTGAGGCGATAAGCATTTTGGATGAATTAACAGAGATAAGTGCAAATGCTTCGACGTATTCTTATCAGCTCCAAGGGCACACGGATGGTGATGGTAGTGATGATTACAATCGACTGTTGAGTAAAAAGAGAACGGATGCTGTACAACAATATTTGATTCAACAGGGCATTGATCAGGCCTCTATTCAAGATGCGTATTTTGGCGAACAGGCTCCTATTGATCAAAATGATAATGAACTGGGTAAAGGAAAAAATAGACGGGTAGAAATTAGTTTGACTTATCATAGTATTTCTAGTGCTGATGAATTGTTTAGTTTTTTTGTACAAAAAAATAAGCAATCGTTTTTGGTCAGTCCACAGAAAGCAACGGAATTGAAGGCAAAAAATGGAACAATTGTTCGAGTGCCTGCGGATGCGTTTAGTTTCCAAGATGGTAGCCCGCTTAATGGAGAAATATATGATATCGAAATCGAAGAAGCGATCAGACCGTCTGAGATGATTTTTTATAAATTGAATACGGCTCATGGTGATCAAACGCTTAGCACTGGTGGAATGATTCGAGTTACGGCAAAAGCAAATGGCGAAGTTCTTCGATTAAAAGATGGAAAGGCATTGGACATTTTTATTCCAACCAATGAACCTAATGAAACCATGCAACTGTATACAGGCACTAGAGGCAATGATGACATCATGGATTGGGATGAACTAGACGAACCCTTGTCAATTCTCGATGAAGATGAGGTAACTCCTGAAAAAATCGTTGTAGATGTTCCTTTTCCAAAAGAAATACTTTCAGTCATGGATGAAGTAGCCCTTGAGCTTCCTGAGCATCCAGGAAAATTGAGAGATGTGAAACTTCCTGCATTATTACAGAAACCCTCCCCTTCTATAGTACCTATGAAAAAGCCATATGAACCGGGTAAGCCCGAGCGACAAATTGCTCGTAAACCAAAAGGTATTTTTAATAAACTAGCTTACAACGAAAAAGAGGAACAACAAAAATTAGATACTCGCTACCAAGAACGAATGAAAAAATATGAAGAACGGGTAAAAAAATATGAAGTGGCCATGCTTGCTTATAAAAAAAATAGAGCTAGCTATAAAGAAGAACTCGCTGCTATCGACCGACAGTTTAAAATTGATAATAACTTGGTGATTGCTGAACGACAAAAGTTATTGGATGAGTATGTAGAAAAATGTAAGGCGTATGATGCTGCTTATCAAGTTCAACAAATGGCTTTAAAATTTAAACACAATCTTTCTGAATCTACTGTCAAAGAAAAATTGTTTCCTAGTAGTAAAAAACGACCGGCAGAATTTGCTTTTAGTCTAAGCTTAGTCGCTGTCCGATTATATGCAGAAGGTAAGGAACTAGGCTATGGTGAGGAACCAAGATATTCGGAATACTTACTAGAGGTGGATAGAATAAGAAGTTATGTAAAACACGAATCGGGTTACGCATCGGCAATCAATACTGCCAAACGTATGTTTAAAGAATATGCTTATGACAAAGCAGAATTTTTAAAAGGACAAAATAGTGCCGCAGAAACGGCTATCGCAAATACCATGAAGTATTATAATTTTAAAATTACTGCGCCAGATCCATTTTGGTGTAATATTGATACGCCTCGTCCTCCTGGTAAGGAGTTATTAGCTTTTAGAAATAATGCCTTTACAGAATTATACACGTTCCGCCCTAGAAGTAAAACGGTTAATTATTTTCCATTAAAAGAGCCTAAGCGTGCTTTGTACGCTTTGGGTGAACAAGTGAATTATATTGCCTTCCGATTTTCTAGTGGAAAAATAGAATTGGCAAAAGGAAATGTCAAAGTAAAAAGCAATAAGAGTATTGATCTCAAATTTTCGCCTAGTTCTTTAGCAAAAGTCGAACGAGCTATTTTGAGCTTGAATGCAAGTTAGTTTCTGAAATTGTTTTATGGGCTAAAGTCATGATTAGACTTTAGCCCATAACATCTGCTATCTTAATCAGAAAAACCATAAAGCATATCTTTCAATTTTGATCCTTTAATTTCGGCAACATTGTATGCTTCATGAAATTTATCAACGGTATTGTCGATATCTTTCCGAAGGTCTAAAAATTGTCTTGGAATTTCTTTAACACATACGTCTTCATTTTCGTATGAAGCTAATATCAATTGAAATTTTTTGTAGTAGCGTTCTCCTTGTTGGATAAAAGCACTATAGGAATTAATAAATCCCATTAAGCGTTTTACAGAAAATTCCATATTGATTTGTTCTCTAAAAACGCGTTCTTTTATACGAGGGTCATCGCTTTGTAACTCCCCTTCTAAGAAATGAATTTTTTGATCAATCATTCGATTAATCGTTTCCCAATCATCGTGTTGTCTACATTTATCAATAGGCACTTTGTAGCCAATCGCTCGTGTATATTCTTCAAATAACTGTATGCATTCCTCTAACAAATCGTTATTCCCTTTTCTTAAAAATTCTTTTTCGAACGAAACAACTTTCAGATCATTATTCATACGAACGGTAAAATCAAGGATACAAGAAACGTCTTCTAATTCTTGCTTTTTGGTAGAAGGATCGCCCTCTGTATTCATAATTCCTAAAAGTGAATGTGTTGCACTTATTATAGGATTAGACTGTAAAATTTCGGGTAATGGTAATCGACTTTTTTTGCTGGCTTTTTTATTTAACTTATCTTGCAAATCTTGTATTCCAGCATAAGAATTTGGATTCGACAACATGGCAATATCCTGAAAACTTTTCATAGATGAAAAATGATGATCCATGCCCATTATTTTTTCATACAAAAGACGAATAATTTCTAAGCCTTTTTTGTAGCGTCTACTCGTCAACTCCAATTTAGTTTTACTAGCAAGAAGTTCTAGTTCCTCATCCAATTCCATTTTCTTAAGTAACAAGTCAAGTTGTTCTTCTTGCGACAATTTTTCTGATCGAATGTTGGTTTTTAATCCATACAATCGATCTTTTGTCTTCGCTTCTTCTTCTTTAAGGAATTCTAGTTTGTAGTTATCTTGCTTGAAGTAATTGCTTGTTTCGGCAATCAAAAAAGGTACACCCGAAAGAAGCATTGCAAGAATGATTAATTTATATTTTATAATTTTCATATGTTTAAATTTTTATTTTTACTAAAATCCTCTTCGCTATTTTAACTCATAGGATTACTTGGGTTCCAATTCCTCGTCTAAACTCAAAATTCCCTAGTCAAAATACGGAACTTATACTGAAACCAAAGTGGTTTTGGGATTATCAAACGATTAAAGCTACTGAGAATCAAAGGATAGCTACCAATGATGATCCTTAAACTGAATACCAGTAGGTATATTTTTCGCCCATTACATTTGGAGTGACCCAGTGAGTAGCTTTCGACCAACCAAATCAACGACAGCAGATTGGCTTTTAACTTTTTAACTTCGAAAGTAAAAATGAAGAACCTAAAATAATATTGAAAATAAAACAGTAGGCCCTTCAAAAACTTATAGGAGTAAGCATTTGTTCATCGACAATGACAATGTTAAAAAGCCAGTATTAATTTATCAGCAAATTCAATGGTTTGATAAACTGATCTTCGCAAGACTATTGGGTTACGCCTATTAAGGGCTTGTCGAAAATCATCGGATAAAATGAAGTCTCCAGGTACTTGGAAAAATCCATCCTTAAATACTTCATTTTTTCTTGCTATATCCATACTATTTAAATCTAACTCCATTATAAGACGACCGTTTTTATCAAACCATAGGTCAGCAACGGCATCGTAACTTACTCGGCTAGAAGTTGTATTGCTGATCAACTCAGATCCACACAAAATAAAACCATCAAGACAAGAACCATCCTGCTGAGGGTCTCCAAAATTAAGACCTGCTCGAACCATTAATACCTCTCCAGTAGGATTTGATATCTGACTATAAGCCTGTGTTCCAAAATGAAGACAAAAAAATAGTAGTAAGATTGTTTTAGTTTTCATAATTCATTTTTTTATATTTAATAATAGTAAAGCATGCTCTTAGCGATCTGCAACACCATACAATAAATCTTTCATTCTTGATCCCTGTATTTCTGGAAGATTGTAAGTGTTATTAAATTTCTCAATAGTACTTTTTATGTCAAACTTTAATTCACCAAATTGTCTAGGCAACTTTTCTTGACAAGTATCTTCATTTTCGTAAGACGAAACGATATTATCAAATTTTTGATAATACTGTGTACCTTGTGTTATAAAGTAGTTGTACTTTGTAATAAATTCTGCTACACGCTGTGTAGAAAACTCTAAATTAATAGCATCTCTCTGCGGGTTTCTATTTGAACCTCCATTTCCTTGCGTAGGAAACCCGCCTCCTTGATTACCATAACCAGAATTTTGATTACCATAGCCACTACTTGTATTACCATAACCTGAACTTTGATTACCGTAGCCACTACTAGAACTACTCCCATATCCTGAATCTTGATTGCCATAGCCACTACTTGTATTGCCATAGCCTGAACTTTGATTGCCGTAGCCACTATTAGAACTACTGCCATAACCTGAACTCCCATAGCCTGAACTTTGATCACCATAGCTACTATTGGAACTACTACCATAACCACTATTTGATGAATTACCATAGCCTGAACTTTGATTACCGTAGCCACTGTTAGAACTACTGCCATA
>JAHDIP010000254.1:5450-8366 GCA_020630735.1 Saprospiraceae bacterium
CCTGAATTACCATAGCCTGAACTTTGATTACCGTAGCCACTGTTAGAACTACTGCCATAACCTGAATTACCATAACCACCTTGACCTTGTTGCTGAATTTGTCCTTCCATTCCTGCTATAAAAAAATCAAGACGTTCATATACCGTTTCCCAATCATCATTTAGCCTACACTTATCAATCGGCACAAAGTAGCCAATCACTTTAGTATAATCTTCAAATAAACGTTCACATTCTTCTTTTAGATTTATGTTTGCTGTCTTCAAGTATTCGGTTTCATGTTGGATGACACTTAGATCAGAATTCATACGAACCGTAAAATCAAGGATACAAGAAATATCATCAATTTCCTCTTGTTTTTTGTTATTATCTTGATCTCCAAGCAAAGTACCTACTAACGAAAAAGTAGCAGACAAATACGGATTGCTTTGCAAAATACCAGGTAATTGAATCGCATGTTTTTTCTTAAGATTACCTTCTATAACTGTTTGTGCTTTTTGGAATTCAGGATAGGTATGCGGATTAGAAAGTAAAATAATATTTTGGTAGGTTTGCATACCAGTAAAATGATGATCTAATGCTAATATTTTTTCGTATAATAGTTTGATTAGTTCAATTCCTTTTTTGTATCGGATGCGAAGCATACTTGCACCTTCTAAATTTTCTGTAATTTCTAACTGGCTTTCCAATTGTCGTTGCTGATTGAGCATTACAGTATACTCAATAGGAGACAATATTTTGGTAGACATCTCTCGTTCTACATTAAATAAATCGGTTTTGATATCGATCATTTGTTGACCGAAATTAGTTCTTACTTCTTGTATTTCTTTTTCCGTTTCTACGACAAATAGTTCTAAAGACATAGAGTCTTTTTCAACAATAGGTTCTGTAGCTTTTAGAAAAAAGCAGGAGCCTAAGGCTAAAAATAAGAATAGTACTTTTTGATAATAATTGTTGTTTTTCATAGCTATTGCTTTTGTAAACTATTATAGGAATAACAAATATTTAATATTCACTCCTAATTAATAATTGGGTTCGAAAAATGGGTGATTGTTTCTTTGACTAAAATGCCACTACGGTCTCTAGTATTTCTATAACTTAAAAAATTTGCTGTTTTTAATACAAAATTCCCATATGATTGACGGTATTGACAAATCACTTTTGAGCTTAACATTTTTTGAGCATCAAATACATTGATGCCTAACAAGAGACCTTTGCGAATATCAATTAGGGTAATGACATCTCCTACCCCTCTAATAGGAGCTTTTCGTACGCTAATCGTTCCGTTTCCTAAATCGCTAACAATCGCTCCAGCATTTTGTTGAGCTTCTATGTAATGCCTAAAGTCGAAGGGCAAATCACCTGCAGATTGGCGCAAGGCAATAATTAATTCTTCCATCCCAGGTTGATCAGTTAATTGTTCAAGTGCTTCGTTGCCACGAAGATCCCATCTACAATTCCCGTATTTATCAACGCAAACTTCTAGTCTATTTTTAGCTTGTTTTACAGGAATAGCATCATTAAAATTCCTTTTGTTTCGAGTAGTTGATGCCTGAATTGATTTACTTGTAGAGACTTGTACTTCGTACTCTATACTTTTGAGACAATCATTATCTCCAATCCAATCAGTTGTATTTGGAGCATAAGGGAGTGTTGCACTCATACATATTAGCGCAAATATGCAGGCAACAATTTTAAATAAGATTTTATTTTTCATAGCTTAAAGGTTTAATCTTTTTAAATAAAAATGATGGCAAAACAATTCTATTCCTAGACTATTGCCTATGGTTCTAAAATAAAACTACATTTGTCTTATAAGTAGTAACTTATTGAACAGTGAACAGTGAACAGTGAACAGTAATACTTGTAAAAAAATCGTTTAATCTTCAGGTAATTTAATATACTTCGTATACCTTGTTTACTGACTTTATTCAGAGCTTTTAGAGGAATAATTTTTATGACAAAATTGATAAATAGTAACACCATCTTACCATGATGGATTTAGAATTTACAGTAAAAAGAAAAACTATTATTCACATATTGTTATGACTTCTTGATAACTGGGGTTTTCTAAATTATCTAGCGTACTAAAATCTATATTATTATTTTCTAAAAGAAGATTTCTTAATGGGCAGAAATCTGCTAATTTGGGATTACTATAAAATGATAAATTAGAAACATTCTCTAAATTTTCAAGAGTAGATATATCAACTACTTCTTCATGGCTATGTAATGTAAATTTATTAATATTTTTTAAGTTTTGTAATCCATTCAACGATGTAACATTATTATTAGATTCTAAACTTATATGATCCGTTGATTCTTCTAAGTTAATCAGAAATGAATAGTCTATTATACTATTTACATTAGAAAGAAATACGAGTTCTAATTTATTAATATTCGAAAAAACGGGAATGGTTTCATTTAAATCATGCATTGAAATGCTTTTCGTTATTTTGACATCTTTAAGCGCATTGATATTCAAGGATGAATCATTTGAATAAATTTCGATACCTTCTATTTCTTGAAGATTGTCTAGTCCTTCTAAAGTAGGAAGATTTATATTTTGCCCTATTTGAAGTACACCTTGAACCTCCTCTAGTCCACTAAAAAAAGAAAGATCTTCAAGAGTATTTTTTTCAATGTAAACATCTCCTTCAATTTTTGTAATATTCTTTAAGAATGATAAGTCAGGCTTATCAACATTCGTTATTGAAACAAAACTTCCTATTTCTGTTTTTCCTTCTAATATTAATCGAGCTTCAGCCACCTCACTATTTCCATTTATTGTAATTGGGAATACATAAACTGGATCAACGTCTTCCTTACAAGAGAAACATAATAATAAACAGCAAGCAAACATAAATACATTTTTCATAATTATTTCTTTTTATAAATTTACAATTCAGTTCAACAATT
>JAHDIP010000255.1 GCA_020630735.1 Saprospiraceae bacterium
CTATAGCTGATAACTTTAAAGCAACTACAATAACTGATGTAGCACCTCCAAATCGTTATAAGTCATTTCATCAAGACCAAGATTTTTGGGCGAGAATACTTAGGCAACAAGATAATGCTTGGAATAAAGGATTTGAATTTAGAGACGTTGGTCTATCGGAATGGGTAGCTAGAGTCCCTGGTTTATTTTATTCTAAAGGGAGTGATAGTTTAAGAAAGCAAGCAGAAAGTACAGTTGAATATATAACAGATAAATGGAGGCATTATAGTCCTTTCGGAAAGTCCCAAAAAGTAATGGGGGGAGTAGGTACGATTTGTTTACCCGCCGAAGACAATTATCATTTGGTCAGTATCAGTTTTACCAATAATGCTTCAACGGGCATTCCTGTTTTAATCAGCGAAGAGATTTGGGAACATTATCAGCTAAAGGAAGGAGCATTTATTCGATATTTAAAAGGTACTTGGAAAAAGATGTCTAGTGATTGGTCACAACGATTTCCTTCAACAGCTAATATCCCAAAAGGTTATATTGAAGTATCAAAACCAGAAGATATAGAAGTCGAACGAGATGAAATTTTACCAACGTTATATCATCCATTTTCTATAATGGAGTATGAAAAAGACAATAGCGTATTTTACGATTTTGTTTACGTTACGGTAGACTCAACTGAAGAAAATTTTAGAGATAAGATCAGAGAATTCTTTGGAGAGTATGAATACTTCGAAAATAGAAATGGAAGATATTTAATAGAGCCTTTTGTCAATAATCCTTTACTGAATAATGTGCAATACCAAAGCCCCAAAGAATTGCGCGCTAACTCACAAGAAGCAAAATCACACCTTGATTTGATGCTCAACCGAATCAGAAAAGAAACCTTTAATGAACAAACGCTAGATGCTATCAAAATAGCTCTGGATAATAATTGTGATCTTGATGACCTAAAACGAATGTCTACACATATTGGACTTAATCCAAATAGGTGGTTTTCTGGTCGAACTGTTGTCGATGAATCAGCAGCCTTATTAAATTATTGCCAACAAAGGGGCAAAGTAGAAGAACTAGTAGATTTATTGGTAGTTGAAAATAGTGATATTTTGAAAGGAATGAATTAGGAAATATTGAAAAAAAAATATAGTCTTTTTTAGGCAGGGCAACCTTTTCTAAATAATCTACGTGTTAAATGTAAAAGGGAATCTTAATTTTTTCATCAAACACAATTGCCTCGAGTATGAAAGCTAAAACGATTTTAATAAGCACCTATTTATTCTTTCTTATTTCATCGACTATTGCTCAAAATGCATGTACAACATTTATAGCGAATGATGATATCGTTAGCATTACAGATAATGCTCAGTTTATTTATATTGCTACAACTGAAAGTGGTTTAGTACAAATAGATAAATCAACATTAGAGAAAGTATATTATAATACCTCGAATACCAACCTTTCGACAAATAAAATAAAGTCAGTTCTCAATTTCGACAATACTATTTATGTGAGTACCGATAGTGCTTTGATGGTATTGGTGGATAATACCTTCCATGGAGTAAGCAATAATTTAGAAGGTCTACTAGCTGAAAATTCGGACGGTGATCTGGTCGTAGTAGGGCGACGACATTGTACAATCTTATCACCTGATTTGACGGAAAACTATACAATAGATTTAACAACTGTTGTAGCTGACAAATGTTGCAGTATGAATTCTGATATTGATTTCGATGCTGATGGAAATTTATGGATCAGCCACTACGATTTTTATTATTATGCTGTACTAAAATTTGATGGGACAAACTGGACACTTTATGACTCGAATAATGCAGACTTGCCTATCGAATCCTTTGAACCCAATAATGGAATTACTACAAATGAAAACAAAGTAGTAGCGACCTGTTGGGGTGGACTATTTGAGTTAAACGATGAAGATTGGAGTAATATCCATAACTCTGATAATCCTACTATAGAAAATGAGGAAGATAATATAGAAGGTTTTCATACTTTTACTATTGAATATGATGCTAATAATATTTTTTGGGTAGGAACGCAAAACTTTCAAGAGTTACCAAATAAAATTGCTTATCAAGTAGATAATGAATGGTATTTTTTAGAGGATGACGAAAATAATTGGTCGGGAGTAAATGTTATTCAAGAATCTACAACGCAAAATCATATCTTATATGCTGGCACACAAAATGGTCTAATCATTATTGATAAA
Organism: Saprospiraceae bacterium; assembly: GCA_020630735.1. Lineage (GTDB taxonomy): Bacteria > Bacteroidota > Bacteroidia > Chitinophagales > Saprospiraceae > JAHDIP01. The sequence goes on from JAHDIP010000255.1 coordinate 2,213, forward strand.
AATTGCCTTGGTCTTACCACAAGTGATAATGCAATCTTCGAAGAAAAAGTAAATATATTTCCTAATCCAACTAATGGAATATTAAGCATAGAAATACCAGTTGAAACATTCGATTATTCTATTGTTGATGTTGTTGGCCGTTTGTTATATTCAGAGAAAGGTAAAATGGATAAACAGGTAGATGTACAGTATTTACCAAATGGAGTTTATTATTTACGTGTAGATTTAGATGGACAGCAGTTAAATCAGAAGTTTGTCAAAATAAAATAAACATGACCTAAATTTATCCAAGTACTTATCTACCTTTCAAACTATTTCGTACCTTAGCGATCTGAAAAAATTATTTGAAGACGTGAGAAAGCTATCATTAAAGCAAGATGAAAGAGCCATTGTAATAGGTATAAATGGTTCGGAAGAATTAAGAGCCTTCCTACTAGCTAATGGCATTAGCATTGGTACAGTCTTTTCTATGAATTATAGCCCTGCTTTTACTCGTCTAATTAATCTATCTATTGGCACCAAAATGATAAGCCTACGGATGGATGATTTTTGGGAAATCGAGTGGATACTAATATGAGTACGTATAAGGACATAGCATTAGTTGGTAAACCTAATTCTGGAAAAAGTAGTTCTTTTAATAAAATTACTGGACTCAATCAGAAGGTTGGTAATTTTGCAGGAGTAACCGTAGAAGTTAAAAGTGGAAATTACAAAGAACACAATATAATAGACCTTCCTGGTCTAAAATCACTCCGTACGACTTCACCAGAAGAAAAGATTTCTAAACAAGCGATTTTAAATCATGCTAAGGAAGGTAAACCTATTCTCTTTGTTGCGAGCGGTACGCAGCTAGAAGATAATCTTGTGCTATTTTCTGAAATTGCAGATCTACAAATACCCATGATCTTGCTTATTAATTTCAAAGATGAGTTGCGCAAAAATAAGATAGAATTAGATGTAAAGAAGCTTCGCAATTTGTTGGGCTGTCCAGTTGTATTGGTAAATTCTGTAAGTGGAGAAGGTATAGATGAACTGAAAGACTACATAAACAATGACAAATTTACCATTCCACATTCTTTTTGTAGAAGTACATATGATCGTTTCGAAAATGATAATTTAGTAAATGATTATGCTACTGTTTTAGCGGTAGATGATCAGATTGATTTGAGAGAAGATGAATTTTTGAATAGAAAAAAAACGATTTACTCTTTTGTCAAAAGTACGATTAAAAATAACAATGCTGAGCAATACTTGAGTAGTACCAAGAAATGGGACAACATACTGCTTCATCCAATATATGGCTTATTCATTTTCTTATTGGTAATGTGGGTTGTTTTCCAAGCTGTATTTACCCTTTCTGGCTACCCAATGGATTGGATAGATAGTGGAATGGCAAAGCTATCAGAGCTTAGTAAAACAATGATTCCTGAAGGTTGGATGAATGATTTGATCTCTGATGCATTGATACCTGGTATTGGTGGGGTAGTGATTTTTATACCGCAAATTGCAATTCTCTTTTTCTTACTGGGTTTGTTGGAACATATCGGATACCTCTCTCGAATTTCTTTTATCTCTGATGCTTTTCTTCGACGTTTTGGCTTGAGTGGAAAAAGTGTGATACCACTTATGTCTAGTTGGGCTTGCTCTATACCTGCGATTATGAGTACCCGAGTTATTGATGATCCTAGAGAACGGATGGCTGTTATTTTAGCTTCTCCCTTGATGACTTGTAGTGCACGCTTACCTGTTTATACCATACTCATAGCTGTTATCGTTCCCACAGATGGGAGTGCAATGGCAGGAATTCAAGGTTTACTATTATTAGGACTTTATCTACTCGGAGTCGTTGCAACACTCGCAGTAGCTTGGTTGATCAATAAACGTAGTACAATTGAAGCCAACCCACATTGGTCTTTAGAATTGCCGATTTATCGGATGCCGAATTGGAGAAACATTTTCTACAACGTTTATAACAAGACTAAATCTTTTGTTGTACAGGCAGGAAAAATCATTTTAGCAATATCTATTTTATTGTGGGTTTTATCAACCAATAGTCCAAAGAGTGAAGCGTTTATCGAGCAAGAATTTCAAAACTTCCAACAGCAAACAGATTCAAAAGTAGAGTTATCTCGTGATGCTTTTGAGCTAGAATATTCCTACATGGGCTATATCGGTAAGTTTATAGAACCGACGATAAAACCACTTGGCTATGATTGGAAAATAGGGATTGCACTTTTAAGTTCTTTTGCGGCACGAGAAGTATTTGTAGGTACTTTATCGACTATCTATAGTATTGGTTCTGAAGAAGAAAAAACGATAGTCAACCGTCTTAAAGAAGAAACCGTTTTGGAAACGGGTAAACCTAGATACACACTTGCTACAGCGGTATCCCTTTTACTATTTTATGTATTTGCAATGCAATGTATGAGTACATTGGCTATTGTTCGAAAAGAAACTGGCGAATGGAAATACGCTGTATATCAGTTTATATTTATGCTAATTCTTGCCTATGGCTTTGCCTTTCTAGCTAATATTGTTTTGGGATAAATAATTGTATTCCTAGCATTTACCATTATATACTGAAACCAAAGTGGTTTTGGGATTGTCAAATGATTAAAGCTACTAAGAATCAAAAGGTAGCTACGAATGATGATGCTTAAACTAAATACCAGTAGGTATGGATAATGTATTTTTAACTTGTTCTTCAATTTATTTTATATTTCACATCAGATCATAAGCGAAATGTGGAAATTATCGTTTGATATTCACATAATATTAGCAAAAGCTAAAGCCCTCATCGTAGTTTTTATAAAACATTTATGGTAAAATAAATTCCTCATTATCAGTTAGATAGCGAAGGCTTGTGTTTTTTTTTGATATTTTTTTCATTTTAGTGGTTATGTTTTTTGAGCTAATGGTATTGATAGATGTAACAATTATTGAAACTATTAATCTTAAAAAAACTACAATTATGGAAATCAAGAATATTCAAGGAATGACAAATGCACAAATTCAACAAGAATTAAATAACGGTGCAAAATTCGTAATGTATCAATATTGTATTTCTTTATTAGTAATGACATTTAAAAGAGGATCAAATATATACTTCATCAGAGCAGGAGAATCAACAATTACTCCAGGTTTAAAATATACTTTTCTTTCTTTGATATTAGGTTGGTGGGGATTTCCTTTTGGTTTAATCTACACGCCATATGTAATAGGAAGTAACCTAACAGGAGGTAAAGATGTAACGCAAGAAGTCTTACAATCGGTAGGAGCAACTCGTCGTCCTTCTCCTACAAGACCAACTGCAAGCAGAGGAACAAATATGGCTCGCCCAGCTACAGCGACTACTAGCAGAACGGCAACAGCTGGTGCTGGATATAATAGACCACAAATTTTAGATAGACTAAATGTATAATCTAAATAACTAAAATATAAAGCTATGAGAAAAGGGTTGCGAATAGCAATCCTTTTTTAGTTTATAAAAATAGAAGGTTCTTCTTTGACAATTTTTGGATTTTAGTAATGGTCAAATAATAACTTCCCGATTTGTGGCTGGTATTTTAGAATTAATATTTCGTCGAAAATACTCTAAAACTCTGTAGCCAAAATGTGGAACTTATTCTTTCACCATTACTAAAGTGAAAAAGTTCTTCCAAATCTATATTAGCTGATAACGATTTCTTTTTAAGAATATGTACTGTGGTATTTTTGTTAGGTATGTTTTGTATGAATATTTTTTATATCAATGTGTTTTTTCATTGATTTTGTATTATATTGCTTTCTTAAAACCTGATTTTGTAAACCAAATCAAAATATTAGCATGGAAATTAGAAATGTAGAAGGCTTAACAACAGCCCAATTACAACAAGAAATAGCAAAAGGTGGTAGATTTATAATGTACAAATATTGTATTTCTATTATTGTTATGACGTTCAATAGACCGTCTGATGTTTTCTTTATTCGGGCAGATGAATCTGCTTTTGTAAAAGGATTGCCATATACTTTATTGACACTTGTACTTGGTTGGTGGGGAATTCCTTGGGGACCCATTTATACAATTGGAGCTTTAGGTACTAATCTAGGTGGTGGTAAAGATGTAACTCAAGAAGTACTACAATCAATAGGCATTGGTAGACCACAAGCCAATAGTGGCGGTGCTCAGCGAGCAGGTCAGCAAAGACAACAACAAGCATATGATGCTCGACCAGTTAATAACCCAAGAGCAAATAATTTGGCTCAAAACCAGAATCAAACACAAACAAATCCATCATCTAACAATACGAATAATCAGTCCAATTCTCAAAACAATAAACCCAACGAACCTGGGCGTCCTGATATTTTAGATAAATTAAATCTCTAAATTTAGAACGATTATTCTTTTCTCGCTAGATAATCTCGCATTATTCTTTATGTCAAAATAGTTTTAAGTAGCGCACCATAATTAATTCGTTATTTTATAATGATCTTTTTCCGCTATATTTTCTCAAAAAATAAATCCGTAGCCCTGCTATTTGTATCCAGTCGGTACAAGCTTTAGCCAATATTGATTTTTTCAGAAAATCTATCAAAGAAATCTTCGTCTTAAAATTTACCTAATTAATTATCGTGTACTACTTATGAGATAAGGCAAATTAAAATAATAAATTCCCCATCTTGAAGTTATCTTTTTCCACTTTACGTCGTTAAAAATACTCGCTGATGCTAGGCATCATCTGTGTTTTTTGCCTAGTCTAGTAGAAAAATATTTATCCAAGATGAGTATCTATTAACTTTAATTTGCCTAAAAAGTAGGATTTTTTTACCAGTTGAGAAACGCACAGAGCCTAATTCCTAAGGGGATTAAGGCAAGCACGTAGTGATGGATACACAAGTTGTTAAAACAAATTAGACTTTTAAATATGATAAAGGAGGGAGGAAAAAATAAGTTTGAACTAAAATGGAAAGCGATTAAATACAATAAACAAAGTGAAGAATGTTTGGAAAGAGAATATGAAAAGGAAAAAGAAAAAGGAAAGAATTTAAAGGAATTTATAATAGAGGAAAGAGCAAAGGATGCGAAGATAAACCTTGAATTCATAATCGAAGGAATAGACTTTGGAAATTGGTTAAATCGGAACTACTATAAAGATGAAAATGCAATAGGTTATGATAGATTTGAAAATAATTTAACCTTTGTATTAAATAAATTAAACTATGAAGAAATAAACTTTATTTATGAGAAAATTGGACTAAAACAGATTCTTGGACAATCAATAAGTTTAGATGATTGTATAGATTACTATAATTCAAAGGAAGCAAAGAATAACAAAATAGAGGAAAGAGAAGAAATTATAGAAAGAAGTAAAAGGATAAAATTAGAGGAAGATAAGGACGTTATATTATTTTGTTCTGCGTGTTGTGGAGATAGGATGTGCGGCTATATAGGTATACAGATATATCATAAAGGAGATGAAATAATTTGGCAGATGAGATTAAATGAAGGAATTACAGAATTTCGATTTGATAAAAAGAGTTATTTAGCAGAGTTTAGAGAATATATAGAATTAATAAATGGTGAGCTTAGGAAAAGAGGGATTGGAGAAGTAAATATAAAAGAAAGAGGAAAAGAAATAAACTCCATAGAAGAAAAAATAGCATTACTTAGTTTAAAGTTTAAAGGGATAAGAATAGATGACCTAGAGAAAAAGGCAATAATGACAGTGTTAAAAAATGGTGATGAGTATGAAATGGATACAATAATTATTCTTGCGAAACAACAAGGAATAAAGGAGCAGAAAATATTAAAATGGATAGAGGAAGATTACTCAAAACTAAGTAAAGATGAAAAGGAAAGAATCTCTTGGAGAATAATAGATAAGAGTGAGTATTATAATAATCTAGATTTAAACAACACAACGCTTGTAAAGAAAGCATCATTAATTTATAAATAAAACTGAAGACAACAAAATGTAAAACGTCCATAGGGCTAGACGCCACTACAGGCGTTTACATACACGTTTTTTATATTTTGCTATTTTCTATAAAGTAGCTTACGATAATTAATTCGGTAAATTTTAGGGCGAAGATTTTTTTGATAGATTTTTTCAAAAAAATCAATATTGGCTAAAGCTTGTACCGACTGGATACAAATAGCAGGGCTAA
>JAHDIP010000256.1 GCA_020630735.1 Saprospiraceae bacterium
ATTTCCTAGATTTTTGCCTTCTTTTCATCGATGGAAAAGAAGGACGCCGTAGGCAACTGCCAAAATCATCCTTCCGAAATCCCAACTTAAGATGAATGCTTACGCAAAGAATCTCTTAAGTTGATGACATTCATCTAGCAGATACACCCTTTCTAAAATTGATTGATGCCAGCTAAAGCTAGCGATACTATAAATTTTAAACACATGAAAGGAGATTTCGCAATTTACAGCAGAAGGGTTGTTTTGCCAGAAGGCATTGTACCTGCCACCATTTTTGTAGAGAATGGAAAAGTTGTACGAATTATAGAAGGTAAAGTCGTTAATGCTCAATGTCCGCTCGAAAGTGTGGGCAAGCAAGTATTGATGCCCGGTTGTATCGATGCTCACGTTCATATCAATGAACCTGGTCGAACAGAATGGGAAGGGTTTGATACGGCAACAAGAGCCGCCGCTGCAGGAGGTATCACGAGCCTTGTCGATATGCCACTCAATTCCGATCCTGTTACCACAACAGCTGATGATTTTATCCAAAAAATAAATGCAACATCAGGTAAACTACATGTAAATTGTGGTTTTTGGGGAGGTCTAGTTCCTGGCAACACAGATGAATTGGAAGGTATGATAAAAATGGGGATTTTAGGCATCAAAGCATTTTTAAGTGATTCGGGAATCGAAGATTTTCAAAATGTACTTCGACATGATTTAAATGAAGGAATGCCGATTATTGCAGCCTACGATTTACCCATTTTAGTGCACTGCGAAATAGAAGACCTTGATAGGGATAATAGTCGATTGAAAAAAAATCCCACAAGTTATAAAGCTTACCTAAAGTCTCGACCAAAATCTTGGGAAAATAAAGCGGTAGAATTGATGGTCGAACTCTGCGGAAAGCATGATTGTAAAACACACATTGTACACTTATCTTCTGCTAAAGCATTGCCAACTATATGGGCAGCTAAATCTGCAAAGCTACCTTTAACAGTAGAAACATGTCCACATTATTTGTATTTTTGCGCAGATGATATTCCTGATGGGAATACACTTTTTAAATGCGCCCCACCTATTAGAGGTAAGAAAAATAATGAACAACTCTGGCAAGCATTAAGTGATGACTTGATTGATTATATTGCGACAGATCATTCGCCCGCTCCACCAGACTTGAAGGAAATCGAATCAGGAAATCTCTTGAAAGCATGGGGAGGTATTTCGAGCCTACAGTTTTTATTACCAGTTATGTGGACAGCGAGTAAAAAGCGAGGGCATAGCGTTGAAAAGCTGGTAAATTGGTTGTCTGATCGACCAGCACAATTAGCGGGACTAAAAACTAAAGGTAAAATAGCAGTAGGCTATGATGCTGATTTTGTTGTTTGGAATCCTGAAGAAGAATTTACAGTTACCGAAGAATTGGTTGAGCACCGACATAAAGTATCTCCTTATATTGGTGAACGATTATTTGGTAAAGTGACACAGACTTATGTGAATGGAATCAAGGTTTTTGAAGAAGGCGAAATGGTAGAGCTAAATAAAGGCAGCTTACTCTTAAAACGAGAAAGCGAAATAGGAAAAAGTATTGTAGAAGAAGTTTATAAATAAAAAATAGAAATGGCAAGCAAACAAGAAGAACGACCAGAACGGTTTAATCATTTGATCGACTTAATCTCTCAACGACTAGGTGGGAAAGTATTGTATGCAACGGATGATTTTTTTGCAGAAAAAGAAAATTTGATCAAACCAGGTAGAGGTATTTTTATTCCAGAGAAATATACAGAGCGTGGTAAATGGATGGACGGCTGGGAATCGAGAAGAAAACGTACCCTTGGCCACGATTGGTGTGTCGTACAACTTGCAGTCCCTGGAGTAATTCATGGATTTGATATTGATACCAACCACTTTCTAGGTAATCATCCTCCTTTTGCATCTGTCGAAGGAGCTTTTTTAGATTACCGACCATTAGAACAAGATATCAGTGGAGGTGACAAAATAAAGTGGACAGAAATTTTACCCAAATCACCACTTAATCCTGGCAGTCAACATTTCTTTGATGTTGGATTAAATAATGTTTGGACGCATCTGAAGTTACATATTTATCCTGATGGAGGTGTAGCTCGTTTTCGTGCATATGGTGATGTCTATAAAGATTGGGCAAGTACAGATCGTACAGATATTATTGACTTGGCTGCTGCCGTAAATGGTGGAAAAGCATTGGCATGTAACGATATGTTTTTTAGCTCAATGGGAAATCTCATTATGCCGAGTAGAGGTATCAATATGGGTGATGGTTGGGAAACCAAACGTAATCGGACACCCAATAATAGAGATTGGGTTATCCTGAAATTAGCGGCGAAGGGGCAGGTCAGAAAAGTAATGGTAGATACGAACCACTTCAAAGGTAACTATCCTGATACTTGTTCTATAGATGCTTGCATTTGTACTGACGATAAAGAAATAACGAGCGATGCAATCCAATGGAAACCGTTACTACCTAAAATGAAATTGCACGCCGATAGCGAACACTATTTTGAAAAAGAATTATTAACGTCAGAAGCATTCACACATGTCCGCCTCAATATTTTTCCAGATGGAGGTGTAAGTCGTTTGCGTTTGTTTGGTAATATTGCAGAGGAATAATTTCGAAATAAAAAAGAGAAAATGACATTAAACGAATTTAATCAGTTAGAAAAAAATGATGCAGCTATAGCATTACAAAAATGCTGTGGTTCTTCTCGATGGGTCGAACGAATGTTGCTTCAGGTACCATTTAAAAGTAAAGAAGCATTAATGCAAATTGCTAACGATTCATGGTTTGAAGATTGTGTAGAAGCTGATTATTTAGAAGCATTTACACATCATCCTAAAATAGGAGATATAGAAAGCCTAGCGAAGAAATTTGCAAATACAAAGGCATGGGCAGGAAATGAACAAGCAGGTGTAAATACAGCTAGTACAGATGTGCTAGAAGCATTAGCAAAGGGAAATGATGATTACGAAAAAAAATTCGGTTATATTTTTATCGTTTGTGCTACAGGAAAATCAGCAAAAGAAATGCTAAATTTGCTCCTCGAACGCTTGCCCAATAATGCAGATGATGAAATAAAAATAGCGATGCAAGAACAACACAAAATTACAAATATTCGACTAAACAAATTGCTAGATATATGAGTCAAATTACAACACACGTTTTAGATACCTCCATAGGAAAACCTGGAAAAGGAATCACGATAAAGCTTCAACAAGCAGATAGAGGTGGCTGGGTTACATTAGGCGAAGGCGTCACAAATGACGATGGTCGAATCGCAAATTTATTACCAGAAGGTAAAATATTACCAACAGGAAATTATCGAATGTGGTTTGATACAGGAGCCTATTTTGCTGCTACAAAAACAGAAAATTTTTACCCAGAAGTCAGTATCATATTTTATGTTTTTGATGATTCTCACTATCACGTACCCTTACTTTTAAATCCATTTGGATATTCGACATATCGTGGTTCTTAAAAATAAAAGCATTCAGCCCGCACAAAAAATAAGAGTAAGAAAGAAGAAATAGAACACGAAAGCAGAAAAGATCCGTGCAAATCCGTCTCAAAAGTGGAAATGCGAAAGTAGAAAAAAAACCGTGGAAATCGGCATCCAAAATCCGCTCTAATCCGTGTTAAAAAGAATAAAACAATGAAATTAAGTATACCTAAAACTAGAAAAGCAACCATATTCAGAAGCCTAAGAAGATCAAACTTAGCCTTCCAGAAATTATACCCAGGCGACACCGCTGATCGCCAAGCAGTTCACACTGTATATGGTGGAGCAGACCTATTCAAATCAAATACTGCCGAGACCTTTAGCAGAATGGCTATCACTTCAATGACAACATATGCACCAAACTTTGTTGTCTTTGCAAAAGCCATTCAGTTACCAGGGCACGAACAATTACCAACTAAGAAAAAAGAAATAAAAAAGTTGGTAAAAGAAATGGATAAGCTTTCGAGCAAAAAAATAAAAAAACATCCACATTGGTTGTCCTATGCAGTTTATAAAAAAGTATTGAAAAAATTGAAAAACGAAGCACTCGAAGATTTCAGAATTGACTTTGAAGACGGCTTCGGAAACCGTACAGATGAAGAAGAAGATAGCACAGCCGTAAGTGCAGCATTAGAAGTGGCAAAAGGAATGAAAAATAATTCCTTACCACCATTTATCGGTATCCGTATCAAACCTTTCACAGAAGAATTGAAAGAGCGAGGTAGCCGTACACTTGATCTTTTTGTAACAGCATTAGTTGAGGCAACAGGCGGAAAATTACCAGATAATTTTATTGTGATGTTACCGAAAGTAACGATTCCTCAACAGATTACGGCATTGGTTAAACTTTACGAAATTTTAGAAGAAAAACTGAAATTACCAGCAGGTAGTTTGAAGATGGAAATCATGGTAGAGCAAACTCAAGCAGTAATGGCTTCTGACGGTACCAATCCATTACGCAAATTTGTCGATGCAGGACAAGGTCGATTAATTGCCACCCACTTCGGAACTTACGACTATACCGCTTCCTGTAATATCACTGCTAAATATCAAACAATGGATCACCCCGTTTGTGATTTTGCACACCATATGACAAAGGTCGCTCTAGCGCATACAGGTATCTGGTTGTCAGACGGCGCAACGAACATTATGCCTATCGGTCCACATCGAGGAAAAGAATTGACAAAGGCACAGCTAATAGAAAATAGAGACATCGTTCATGCGGCTTGGAAACAAGGCTATGACCATACTCGTCACTCCTTATGGAATGGCTTTTATCAAGGTTGGGACTTACATCCATCACAATTGCCAATGCGATATGCAGCCGTTTTTTCTTTCTTTTTAGAAAGTTACGAAGATGCAGTTGAACGATTAAAAACCTTTGTTGAAAAAGCAGCACGAGCAACCTTAATCGGTGATGTCTTTGATGATGCAGCAACAGGACAAGGTCTGTTAAATTATTTCTTGCGAGCATTGAATAGCGGAGCCATTACCGAAAAAGAAGTACTCGTTACTGGTTTAACTTTAGAAGAAATTAGAACTCGGTCTTTTGCTAAAATACTAGCAGATCGTCGCAGCAAAAAATAGACTGTCACTTATGACTGTTTGGCAGTTTATTGATCAAAAAATAGCATTGGATACGCCTGTGGTTTTGTTGTATGTACTACAAAGCCAAGGCAGTAGTCCAGGGCGGCAAGGCTTTAAAATGGCTTTTGCTTTAGATGGTGAAATGTGTGGCTCTATCGGCGGTGGCATTATGGAACATAAGTTGATAGAGAAGGCAAGAAACATGATGCAGAAGCAAGAAAATCTTCCTTTTTTTAAACACCAAATCCACAACAAAAAAAGTCCAACCAACCAATCAGGCATGATCTGCTCTGGAGAGCAAACGGTTGTTTTATATTGGATAGATGCTAAACGCAGTTCTGTTATTCAGCAGCTACAAAAAACACTACAGGAAGGCAAAAGTGGACTGCTTAGTTTAAGCAATGATACCTTCTTATTTGAAGAAACAAGCAAGACTATTTCTCAATATAATTATCACTATCAATCAGAAACCAATTGGCATTTCCAAGAAAAAATAAACCACCAAAACGTACTTCATATCATTGGTGGTGGTCATGTCGGTTTAGCCTTTTCTAAGCAGATGGCATTGCTCGATTTTTATATCAAAATATACGATGATCGAGCAGACTTAAATACGATGGCACAAAACCATTTTGCGCACGAAAAAATCATTACACCTTACGAAAAAATCGGAACCTATATTTCCGAAGGAGCAAACCAATATGTAGTAATTATGACTTTTGGATACCGTATGGATAAAATTGTTTTTCGTGCATTGATGGGAAAACAGTTTGTCTATATCGGCATGATGGGGAGCGCTGCAAAAATCAAACAATTATTAGAAGAATATAAAGCGGAAGGTATCGCACCAGAAAAATGGAAAAAACTCCACGCTCCAATAGGTCTACCCATCCATAGCAAAACACCAGAAGAAATAGCCATCAGTATCGCTGCAGAAATCATTCAAACAAAAAACAAAAATCTACCCACAGGGCGAAGAAATAAGAATTAAAAGTTCTCAGTCTAGTGCATTAATTTTAAACAGTATTCTTATTCTTTCTACAAATTTAATGAATTGCACCAATTTCTTATAGCCTCCCTATCTGCATCTGAAATTGTATTATGGTCAAAATTCGTGGCATTCTGGAATGGCGGAGGCATCACTAATTCATCCAAAGGATAATTCTCAAAATGCTGAGTACATTGAGGGCGGTGACAAGATGTACAAGAGTTCTGAATATTTGTAGTATGTGGTTGATGAAATTCCGCTCCAATAATGGAATAAGGATTGTTTCCTGTAAATGGAATAAGTAAATCTGTTGGATTCTCAGGATTAGTTAGTTGATCTACAGCAGGTGTATGCAAAAATGGACTTGCCATATGGCAATTTTGACATTTATCAGCAGCTACAACACTTGGTGTCATCCATGCCTCATTATATCCAGCTTCATCAGATTTGGGAGGATTGTTCGAGTCACCACCATCTATAATGGAAAAAAAACAAGTTTCACCTGTGGACAGTTTATGACCAATTACGCCTAAACCTCCATCACGACAAAATGTTATAAATACAACATCTGGATTTTCAGTACCATCAGCATTCAGACCTGAATACCGTCCAACCTTATTCTCTGTTTGACAAGCCATTCCAAAAGCCCAAGGGTGGTCACAATCATTTGGATTTGTACTACCTGATCCTTCTTCCTCCATTGGAAATGTGATTGGAATACCATTTTTGGTAGTTGGAACTTCTATAGCATCGGCACAACTAAATCTGGGAAGTGGACCTAAAACCGCTTCACATTCATATGCATAGTCAAGTGCCGTTCTTCTTGAATCAATAATATCATCATCCTTTTTACAGGATTCAAAGAGAAATATCGTAGTCAATAAGCCAAGAACTAATACAGTAACAACTTTATTTTTCATTTTATTTTGTTTTTAAAACGGACGGAAATAAATACCCTAAAAACGATTTTTTTAGGGAAAAATCCATTAAAATAAGTTTTGAACTACTACTTGGTAGCAGTAATTGTAGTCGTACAACCAAATTCTGTATCAGTACCAGTAGTGGTAAAACTACTATCCGTCAGCGTGTAAGTTTCATTAGTACAATCTCCCTCTAAACAAAGTATCATTTGGGTGGCATCGATAATTTCCCATGTGCCTGCTCCTTCTTCTGTACCTACAACAGTTCCGTTTTCTGTTGCGCTACCCGAATAAGTGTATGTTCCGTCAGCTGCGAATGTAAGTGTTGCCGTAGTACAAACTTCTACTCCATCTTCAGTTTCACAGCCAAATGTTTGCGTCTCATTGTCAGCGGAATCAGTACAGCCCATATCTACAATTTCGATTGCGTTCCACGTGCCTATCAATTTTGCCTTGTTTTCTTCTATTACATTATTTGGTGTTACAGTATCGTTCTTTTTACAGGAAGAAAATGTCATTAGTCCTAATAGGATGAAAAGCATTAAATTTTTGAAATTCATTGTGTCTTAAAATTTATTGATTAGTTAATTGATACTCAAATGTGCCACAGTAATGCGCTATGAGTCGAAAAGCGACTACCAGTTTCACTTTTTGAATATTTATTTACCACAAAAGAACTTTGAAAATTGGTCTAAATTGCTGAATTTGGTCTTGATTAAGTCCGACTGCTTCTATTAGGACTTCTTAATGGATTTTTCATACTGTTTAGGTGTCATTCCTTCCAGTTTTTTGAATGCAGCATAAAAAGTTGATTTGGAGGAAAATCCAGCTTCGGTAGCTAATCCTAAAAGGGTAAAGTGGTGAGCATTGGAAGACTTTACTAATTGTTTGAATTTTTCTATTCGATATTCGTTGATAAATTGGTAAAAATTGACCTTCCCACATTCATTAATCAGACGAGATAATTCTTTTTCTTTTAAGTCTAATGTTTCTGATAAGGCACGTAAATTCAGTTTTGGATTGTTAAACAGCTCTTGTTCCTGAATCTTCTCTTTGATTTTATTAAATTGTTGAATGTCTGATTCTGAGATAATCGGTTCTTTTTTATCCCTTAATTCATTAATCTCATTAGACTTTTGTATCTCTTTTTCTAAAATGATTGTTTGAGTGACTGCCAAATTTACTGTTCCAACACGTACATTGTTTTCGGTAGCCAGAAAAAGACGCTGTTTGAAAATTTCAGGTTGTGAAAAACTATTATAACTAATCCAAAAAATCATAAATACGGTTAGCCCCAAAGCAGAGATGTCAATTGAATAC
>JAHDIP010000257.1 GCA_020630735.1 Saprospiraceae bacterium
TTTTTAAGTTAAAGTTTCGAAGCTTCGATTTTGGCATTTGCCTACGGCGTCCTTCTTTTCCATCGATGAAAAGAAGGCAAAAATCTAGGAAATATAAACTTTAGCCGCTCTTTGATTCCCCGAATCAAGCCTACGCTTTAGTATATTTCCATGCTTCCCGCTACTTAATACGAACTCCCCCTAAAACTTTTCAAATAGTCCTTATACACTAAGTTGATGACATTCATATGTTTTCCATTAACGAAAAACATAGGGCGATTTATTGTGTTAATAGCATTACAAATTTCATGCTGTTTTGAGCTATGCGTTATAGCTTTAGCACCTTACGAGCAATCTTACCTTCTTTTGTGGCAAGTACAATATAGTAAATGCCACTTTGCATCGAAGACATATCTAATACGATTTCACCTGACAAAAAGCTGTCTTGCTCTATCGTTTTAATCGTTCGACCTAGTACATCAAGAAGTTTAATATTTAGAGATGTACTATTTTCGAGTGCAATAGATACAGTTAAGTTATTATTTGTTGGATTGGGATATATATCAAGCGTGTTAATATCACCTTCTAGAGATTCGGTACTTACTGTACTATCATTAATATCAATTGTCTGAATAGCAGCATCGGTACAGCCTGCATCATTTGTTGTTGTTAAGCTTACGGTATAGTCTCCATAGGTTTCATAAGTATGGCTAGGATTCTGTTCGCTACTTGTCGTGCCATCACCAAAATCCCAAAACCATGAAGTCGCATTAGTTGACTCATCAGTAAAATCTATTGCTCCTTCAGTTGTTGCTAAGTCAATGAAGGTCGTTGAAGCAGAAAATTGTGCATCAGGAATATCATCTTCTGCTATTACATCTACCTCTACACCTTGTCTTCCACATACATGTGTATACTCTATTTCCCAATCATAGAAATACAGATAAGTACTGGGCGTTGTAGGATTAGTACTTCCTTTTATAGTCAACAAATTTTCTACAGTATATGGAAAATTTGCACCAGCCGTATTGATCCCTAAGGCTTTACCTCCCGTTTTGAGGAATAGGATGTTTTCGCCAGCAGGCACATGGGCATTTATCGTAATTCGTTGTTCGCCTTCACCAGATATATACACCGACTTATCTATGATATTGCCATCTTCATTTCTTACTGCTATCAGTCTAGAACCAGCTTGTTCAGAATAAACCTTTGCTGTTTTTAAGAAAAAGGGAGCGATACAATCAAAAACGAGCCCTTCTTGTTCTTCGTCTAAAAACTCAAAACCACCATTTCCATTTGTTCCCTTTCCTATTTTCTGATTCGTAAATACATCAACAAAATAGGTAGTATTTTCAGTTAGAGGTGGCGTTAAAAATTCGTCGCCTTCTGCTAGGGGTGCATCATCATCTATATTCAAAAACCATTGTACTGTTCCCACTCCTTCATAACTAGATCGGAGCAATGCCTGAGCATTTTGGCAAACTGGCATCGCAGGTTGTGCTACTACATCAGCCATCAAGGATACTTCGTCAATAACAAAAACATTTGTCCGCAAAGAATTATTAAGCATTCGTTCATCAGGTATATTATTCGGATTCATCAAAGTCAATTTGACTTCATATTCTCCTACATCAATATCTATAGGAGGAAGCTCGAAAGTAGTACGAGCTAAAGGAGCAAGATCTCCCGTCCAATTAGCGATGCCAGAAATAGTTGTTCCTTCTACTTCATATTGTACTTCTAGTGAAGTAAGGTTTTCCGTTCCCGCATTTTCGAAGAAAATAGAAGGTTGAAATTGTCCATCGCAACTTAAGGCTTCTTGTTGAATGTCTATCAAAAGTACATCATTACTCACCAAAGGATTAACAGGTGTGTGCCCTTGTTCTATCAGATAATTATAGGCAGCAAAAACATTGATAACGCCCATACCAAATGTATTATCTTCGCCAACCACACCCAAATCTGTGCAACTATAATAGAGACCAAACTTAAGTTCTGTTCCTGTCAATTCGGGAAAAGCTTCCTTTAGTAACAATAATGCTCCTACTGTATGCGGGCAAGCCATAGAGGTACCCGAAAATTGTGCGTAATTCCCATCAGGGGTACAAGAACGAACAGAAACACCTGGAGCTGAGACTTCAGGTTTGATCAAAATAGAACTATCGCCTCCACAGATCGAAGGTCCTCTACTCGAAAATTCTGCTATCGTAGGAATATCTGTAAAATCACTCAATGCCCCAACCGTAAAGGTATTTACTAAACCAGTATTCGTATTATGTGGTGGAGTAATCGTTTGAGATAATGGTCCTTCATTACCTGCCGAAAAAACTATCGCAATACCTGCAGCTTCGCAAGCATTAAATGCAGGAACGTAAATGCTTATACAATCTGCTTCGATATTAGGATCATACCAAGAGTTATTGATTGCATCTGGCATATCTTCAAATGACGTTGGGTTATTATCAGGGTCCAATGACCATTGAAAAGTTGCGACTAAACGTTCTGTTCCAGAAAGGTTGGTTAAATTTTCACAAGAGATATGTGGTGAAGCCATCCATTGGGCATTATATGCTACTCCAATCGTATCGTTCGTTAAACGATCAAGACCTAGTACTGTGCCACAAACATGAGTGCCATGCTCTCTACAATCGTATGGCGTTTCTCCTGACAAGGCAAACCAAGCTTCTTCAGTAGGTACATTATTTGAACGAAAGGATGTTCTTAAGGCTGGGTGATTTGGGTCAGTACCAGTATCGATGATCAGTGCATTTTGACCATAGCCCGTATACCCTAATTCCCACAATTCAGGTGCATGAATCGTTTCTAGACCACGTTCTTTTCCATTTTCTTCTAGTATTAATTCTTCCCCTTCACAATCAATAGTATAGTCTTCATGCATCAATTCAGGACTATTCAAATCCATCCATCGAACATCAGATCGTCGGCTTAATTCCGCTATTAAAGAAGAACGAACTTCAACAAAAATAACATTTGCTATCCAATAGCTTCGTACACTTTCTGTTTTAACAGCATCGCTATTATGTAGTAAGTCTAAAAGGGATACTTGAGTTATTTTGGCGTTGCTCTGCAACTGCGTAACAACCTCAAAAGCTCGCTCTTGTAAACTTGCTTTTCGTTTATATAAATCAGCATCTAGATCAAGTACATCAAAATTATCTTCGAGCAAAATATGTACAGAATGATAAGTCTCTGTATCTTGCAATTGATCTTTAAGTTGATTACTTATTTTGTAGGCATCAAGGTCTTGAGCTATTGCTAAAAATGGAATACTTAGGATAAGGGTAAGAAATAAAATTCGCATAGTTTTCTTTTTTTAAATTGTACCCAAAGATAACTAATTAAACAGTATAGATAGTTACAATCTTATAACAATGTCAAACATACGGCCAATAGAACTTTTCTTAATTCAATTTATTTTTTACACGGCCCTTTGGTTGTGGAATGATTATTTAGCGACTTTGATGACCTTGATTTTTCCACCTATTTGTTTTGTTCTATTAATGGTATCGCTGATTGCAGAAAAACTAGAACGCTCGAATGTGCCGAGCTGGTACTATTCGGTAATGATAATCTCCATTCTTGTTCCTATTCTTGCAGCTATTGTCTTTGTAGGTTTTGTAGGTTTTGATTTTGATTGGATGTATTTTCGACTACCAGATTAGGGAATGAAAATGAAAGTTAAAAGTAAAATCAAAGTGAAAGTGAAAATTCTTTGGTCGCCAAATACTAAAAGTCATCAAAGAAGCTTCGGGCATTACTATTAAAATTGCCATTTGTTTCTCCTCCATTTCTTAAATTACCTGATGAAGGAGCTGAACGATATAGCTCTTGCTCCCAGTTTCGGTTATAGATTTCACCTCTAGCAGTCGAATGCAACATTTCGTGACCATTGTGAGCTAAAGTCGGATTGTAGAAAATAAACTTGACATTCGACTGATTGGTATAAGGAAAATCGTAGTACACCCAAATTTCGTAAGGTGGAGCGGTAGGCTCTGTTTCAGAAGAAACGATATCGGAAGGTTGTCCGTATTTCATGTAGGTATAGCCTCTATCCGTTTCAAAACCCAAACCAAATCCATTTCGATATTTGCTGTCAACAGCTCTGGCTACTTTCATAAATTCTTGGTAAGCATCTTCAGGTTTATTGGGGTCTTGTCTTAGCCAATAGGTCAGCAAAAATCGACGCTGTTTTTCGACATCTTTACCTTTTATAAGAGTATTAAGTCCATCTACTTCCAATTCACTAATAACAGGGCTGATCGCTTTGAGGCTGTATAATATTTCTTCATCTGTGAAGGATGCTACAAATTCTTCTTTTATATCTATTTCTGCAACGATAGCATCATCTATATTTAGATAAGGATTACTTCGTTGGAAAAACACTTTTTTCTGACTTAATAGTTCTTTTCCTCTATTTCGAACTTCTACAACTAAGTTGTAATTTCCTGAAGCTAGTTTACTAATATCTAGTTGCAACAAAAGGGCATTGACTGATTTAGGAGAACGCCTTTTATGACCAACAAGCAAATCCTTGGATTGGCCATTTCCTTTTACTTCTTGCACAGCATATCGAATAACAAAGTCTTCTTTCAGGCTTTTGTCTGTATTGTATATTTCGTTATAAAAAATTAACTTCGATGCATTTTTATCATAAAAATTAAAGGAAAGTGGATCTAAATAATAGCCGTTTTTTACAAAAGGATTTTGGGTAGAGTCTCTCTTAAATCCGGTCAATAACTCAATATCCGATTGCATTAAACCATCTCCTTCGTACTCTATTTTTAATGGTGCATTAAATGATTTTGCATTTTCTGTTCGATTCAAGTCATTGATCGAAACTTCAATAGTATAATCTCCATCTTTGAGTGCATAACGTTTGATATCTATAAAACTAATTGCACTTGGTGAAATAGGACTATTCAAAGCATACTTATCGAACTTTACAATATTTTCTCCTTGCTTAAACAAAATTACCACTTCAACATTAGATTGAAAACGAGTACTATCTAGCATTTTGTATTCAACTGTATTCCCTACTACATAGAGATATACTTCAACATAGTTTTGTGTTGTCCCTTTAAAGGTTGCAAAACTTACACTAGCATCTAATGCGAATGTAATCGTACAATAAAGTAGTGCTAGAAATGAAAGTGCGATTTTTTTCATTGGAAGTGATTTAAAACCTAGAAGGTCGTTCCCATAATATACAATTTATACAAACAGGATTCAAACCCTATTTGTACTAAAAGTCAGCTTCCTGTCTATTCTCCTTTAGCAAGAGTAAGATTAAATGTTTGACCTCTCATTTTCATACTTATAACCAAATTTTTATCGTCAAGCTGATCAATATCGTAGGTGATATTTTGCTTACCTTTTTGGAAAAGTTTTCCATCTTTTATTTCATAGGTATTAGCTTCATCATGCCCAAGCAAATTGGTTCTCAGTTTTCCTTCTCCTTTAAAATCAAAATAAGCACCTTCTAATGATTCTGTTATTGCACCATTCCTTTTGGCTTCTTTCAATTCCCATCGACCTAAAATAAGATTACTTTCAGCATTTGCATTCGAATCGTTTCCGCAAGCTAGAGCCATGATTAAAAAGAGAGCAGGGAAAAAAACTTTAAAAAGTTTCATATTTATGTGTTTGTTCAAATAAAGGATAAAAATACGCCTAAGGAATGAAAAATCAATACAGTATACATTTATTCTTGACTTTTTATCCTCTAATTTTATTAAAAAGGCGCTTTCTAAAGGTTCTTTTTCTGTACTTAGTAAAAACATAGGCTTATTTCTGCACTAAATTTATAACTGTTATTTCGGGTAATATGCCTACTCTACCAGGATAACCTAACACCCCAAAACCTCGATTTACATACAGGTATTGTTTTTCGTTTTGGTATAAACCTGCCCAATTTTTATAAAAATACTTGATTGGACTCCATTTGACCCAACCAGGTATTTCCAAACCAAATTGCGCACCATGTGTATGCCCAGAAAAGGTAATCGCTATATCCTTAAAGTCTTGGATAACTTGATCCTCCCAATGTGTAGGATCATGAGAAAGTAATAACTTTATAGCTGCCTCATCTGTTCCTTTTGCGGCTAATGATAAATTGCCATACTTATGAAAACGTCTATCTGCTGAGTAATTTTCTACACCAATCACTGCTACTTTTTCTCCATTAATATCCAACATCCGAT
The DNA here is from genome assembly GCA_020630735.1 of Saprospiraceae bacterium. GTDB lineage: Bacteria > Bacteroidota > Bacteroidia > Chitinophagales > Saprospiraceae > JAHDIP01. Next base: position 6,201 of record JAHDIP010000257.1, read on the forward strand.
GTTCGTTTAGCATCAAATCCCACCCCATTTTGCGATGGGTATTTTTCAATGATTCAAAATTTTGTTGTTTAGCTTCTTGGCTACTCCATCGTACATAATCACCATAATCATGATTTCCAACAATAGAATACACTCCATACTTTGCTTTTATCTGATCAAAAACATCAATGTAATTATCCATTTCTTTTGCAATGGAATTAACTAAATCACCTGTAAAAAACACTAAATCAGCTTGTTCCTTATTAATCAATTCTATTGCCTTTCTGATCGGCTCTTTTGCTCTAAAACTACCAGAATGGATATCAGAAATTTGGACAATTTTTAAGCCTTCCAATTTTTTAGGCAAGGTATCTAAAGGTACCGTTTCTCGATATACTTTGTATCGAAAAGGATTTCGTAAGATACCATATGTCAGCATCACAAATGATAAAATTCCTAAAAATACGGCGAGATAAAGTATAAAGTCAGGTCGACTTAAATCTATATGCTCCCATCCTGTCAAACCTACAAAGGATGTCAGTAGTAAGCGCCAAATATCTCCTAGTGCTAATACACTAATGGTTAAAAATTTGGAAAAATAAGCAATCATAAGTATGCCTCTTAGCGTATCAAATTGTGCTTTATACTTCCTTGGAAGCATGGTGCTGACATAAGCGATCATCATACCTACTGCTAATACAGGTACCGACCAATACGCTACTGTTAGTATATTTTTTGCTAAATCCGACCAACTTGCAGCAACTGTAGCATATGCTTGAAAAGCATATGAGTCGAACAGAAACAGCAGTACAAATAATATTAGTAATCGAAGCATTTTATGTTTTTAATCTTGAGTGTACTTTCAGAACGAATATAGAGATACTTAGTTTATATTTCAACAAAAAAAAACAGTCGATTTAGACAAGTATTTGTTTTTTATCCACAAAACGGTAAAAACTCTTCTTTTTTTTAGCAACTTAGTAACGCTAAAATAATAACTTAACGATTTGCCGATGTTCTTTTGTCCTCATCCTTCGTTATTCTTTTTAACAATAGCTAAGCTATTCTTAAAAAAAATGCCTCGACTGAAAACAAAATTCCTATTGCAAATCAATAACTTATTAATTGAGTGTTACTTAGCAAAAATCTAGTGTTTATGAAAAACGTATTAATTACTGGCGTATCATCTGGTATTGGCTACGCAAGTGTACAATATTTATTGAAACAAGGATATAAGGTATTTGGTTCTGTACGAAAAGAAGCAGATGCAAAACGACTCTCTAAAACCTTTGACACTAACTTTCATCCTTTAGTCTTTGATGTTTGTGATGATCAAGCTATTCAGCATGCACTCCAAAAAGTAAAAAGCACTATTGGCGATCAAGGTTTGGCGGGCTTAGTAAATAATGCAGGTATTGCCGTAAATGGCCCTTTACAACATATTCCAATCGAAAAAATAGCGCATCAGTTTGATGTCAATTGCTTAGGGCTAATTCGAGTGACGCAAGCATTTTTGCCATTTCTTGGTGCTTCAAAAAACAGTTCTCTTCCACCAGGAAAAATTATTAATATTAGTTCCGTTGCTGGTCGTTTTGCTAATCCATTTATGGCGCCCTATTGTGCATCGAAACATGCAGTCGAAGCGATAAGTGATAGTTTGCGTCGGGAGTTGTTAATCTATGGAATTGATGTTGTCGTAATCCAACCTGGCCCAATCAAAAGTGATATTTGGGAAAAGGTACAGGCAACAAAAGATGATTATATGGATACAGACTATGCTCCACTGCTTGCTCAAATCGGCAACATGGTGAGCCAAGCAGAAAAGAAGGCTTTGCCTGCTGTTACAATTGCAAAACGTATCCATCACATTTTGACAGCGAAACGTACCAAAACTCGTTATATTATTGCACACAATAAACTATCGTTTAGCTTGATGCAAAAGCTAGTACCTGATCGTGTAATTGATTTTTTCTTAAAGAAAGAAATCCAAAAATTTTATAAAGGAAATGACTAAACCAATCGTTCGTTTAGCATCGTGTAAAAGGTACTGTTTCTTGGATACTAAGAAAATGATTAAAGTGCTAAACTTGATCATTGGAGAAATACTGATCGGGTCACTCTAGTGAACCGGTCAGAAAA
>JAHDIP010000258.1 GCA_020630735.1 Saprospiraceae bacterium
CTACGGGGTCCTACTTTTTAGTTCACACCTGATTATCTATGGTGTTCATGAATCTTCGATTTCATCGAAAAAAAGTAGGCAAAATTCTAGGACAAATAAACTCGTTCCACTCAAACAGTATTTGTCCAGGCATCCCGCTCACTATATCGCAGTACAATAATGCGATTTGTAGAAATTGGTCTTTGACCAATTTTACCAAGTTGACAACATTACATAAGTGTAACCATATCAGTATCTTTCTATTGACTCTGTCTACAACAGCTTATTTAATTTGGTATTTAATCATTTATCTTTGTATCTAGCTTTAAGCATGGATATTTCATTTGTTTTTATTTTCTAAAAACAACATCCATACTTTCGTTGATGAGCCGTGCAGCTTCTTCTAAATCTGCTGCTGAATGAGCGGCAGATACAAAGCCAACTTCGTAACCTGATGGGCCTAAGTAAACACCTTTTTGTAATAACTCATGGTGTAGCACTTTGAATAATTCCATGCTTTTAGCATCAATTTGATCAGCTGCTCGAATCGTATCTTTCGAAAAGGCAATCCAGAAAATAGAACCTATTGTTACGATGTTTACTTCGTAGCCTTTTGCATCACAATAGTTTTGAATTTGAGCTACAAAGGTTTCTGTTTTCGCTTGCATTTTTTCATAAAAACCTTCCTGCGTTACTTGCTGGATAGCTGCATAGCCAGCCGCCATCGCTACTGGATTAGCAGACAATGTTCCAGCTTGGTAAACAGGACCATCAGGCGCAATATGTGCCATAATTTCTGCACTTGCAGCATAGGCTCCTACAGGCATTCCTCCTCCAATAATTTTTCCATAGGTAATAATGTCTGGTTGGATATCATAATAACCCGCTGCGCCTTCTAAACCTACTCTAAAACCAGAAATGACTTCATCGAAAATGAGTAGTACACCATATTTATGACACTTCAATCGCAAGCACTCTAAGAACGATTTTTCTTGTAAAAGTAAGCCATTATTGGCAGGCACTGGTTCTATAATAATCGCCGCTATATCATCCGCATATTCTGCTAAGGTTTTATCGAGTGCTGCTTGGTCATTAAGTGGAAGCACAATCGTTTCTTTAGCAAATACTTCAGGAATTCCCGCTGATGTACTTACGCCAAATGTAGCTAAACCAGATCCTGCTTTTACTAATAAAGAATCGACATGACCGTGATAGCAACCATCAAACTTTATAATTTTACTCTTTCCTGTAAAGCCTCTTGCCAAACGTATAGCAGACATCACCGCCTCTGTACCTGAGCTTACAAATCGCATTTTTTCGATATAGCGATTATTATCTAAAATTAGTTTTCCAAGTTGGTTACCTAGTTTGGTTGGTGTACCAAATGACGTTCCTTTCTTGACTGTTTCGATTACGAAATCTCGAACTTGTGGATTATTATGACCTAAGATAAGTGGTCCCCAAGAGCAGCAGAAGTCAATATAGGTATTATCATCTTCGTCTATAAAGCGACAACCATTCCCCTCTTTAATAAATAAAGGTGGTCCTGATACTGATTTGAATGCCCGTACTGGCGAATTAACGCCACCAGGAAAATACTGTTTGGCTTCTTCAAATAGTGAAGCCGATTTTTTTCTATTGATTGTGTTCGTTAGTTCCATTCCGTAAAGTTACTAAATGCCTGACTAATCTTATATCATATCAATGTCAAGGTTTAAAAAACTAAAACGTATGACGTAATTTATATGTGTATATTTTCACTTTTTTGATTAAATACATTAAATTTGTTTTTTATATAAAAATTAACCCATGTCTAGATTAATAGAGCGAACGGTACAGGATGAAGCATTGATCTATTTGAAAAAACGATATCAAAAATGGGCAAGAGCTAATCGTATGTATGCACGTACCGAGGTACGCACAAAAAAGGAATTTGGAGGAAAACGAGCAGATGGACTTTTAGCATTTAAGCATTTAATGTGGGGAACCTTTGTCGTTTCGATGGAAGCTAAATCATACAAAACCTTACCAGCGATGAAACCTTATCGAGATGATTGGTTACTGATCAAGCATTGCATCATTGTTGGTTTAACTGTTTGCGTATTATCAGGTGGCTTTTTTGCTTTTTTCAAAATGAGTGATGGGCTTTGGCAATATTTATACCCTATCAATGCCACTGTAATTAGTGCCTTACTTTATGGTTATTTTACTAGAAATAGTTATCGACATCAATTAATTGATGTCGTACAACAATTGGAACAATACCCAGGAAATCATCAATGGCTGGCTTTCTCAAAAGATAGTATCAAAGATATTCCGAAAGAGAAATGGCAGACACTTGAAAAAATCTGTATGTATCGAGGTATAGGTGTTCTGATCGTAGGCAGCAAAGGAAATATTGAGTTATTTTTGAATCCGACTCGACGTTGGAAATGGATTGGCGATTTTATCAGTTTCTATAGTAAAGAGAAAGAAATTAGAGCAACTGTTTTTGATCAAAAATAAGGTAACTCTTTTTATCTTTTGACAATAAGTATACAAAATAGAAGTTTACTGCTATTGAATCGAAGTTTTGCTAATTAGCTGATAAATCTGCTTTAGATTATATCGTATTTTTATTGAATATTTTTTTATTCAAACAAAAAACGATGCAAAAGCAACTAACTTTTATCCTTTCTACATTCCTCCTTCTTTGGTGTACGTTTACAATCAATATTCATTTATCCGCCCAGAGTTGGGAACAACTCAATGATGTTCCATTTTTTGATGACCATTCCAATGGCTTTGGTTTTAATGGTAAAGCTTACATTATCAAAGGGAGTCCTAACAATAATGACATTAATCAAGTCTGGGAATATGATCCTAACATGGACGCCTGGACACAATTTGATGACTTCCCAGGTGCAGGAAGAGTTGTTGCAATTGGAGATGACTGGAATGGGAAATACTATTTTGGTTTTGGTTATAATCCAACTGGCTTTTTAAATGACCTTTGGGAATTTGACCCTGTTGATGGTTCTTTTACTCAACTCCCTTCATGCCCTTGTATTGGTAGAACACATCCAGCTTTAATTGCCCATAATGATAAAATTATGATGGGTTCTGGTTCTACTGAAGATGGTGACATCGACGACTGGTGGGAATATGATATGACGACTCAAGTTTGGACGCAAAAACAAAATATCCCTGGAGGTGGTCGACATCATCCTTTCTTTTTTGGCATTGATAATAGTGTATATGTAGGTGGAGGTCACCGAAATAATTGGATAAAATATAATTTAGATACCGAAGAATGGACAGCAATAGACGATGCTCCACAAGGTAGAGTTGCCGGCTCACAGCTTAACTATAATGGTAAAGGATACCTCATCGGTGGTGATGATGCTAATCATGATCATGTTCCCGATTTTGAAACGTTTATGAGCTATAACCCTCAATCGGAGGAGTGGGAATACTTGCCTCCTCTACCAAATGGTAGCAAATGGGCACCTTCTTCATTCATCATTAATGATGCCTTGTACTTTTTTGGTGGTTATTCTAGCAATATTGAAAATGATGTTTCTTTTTGGAAATTTGACCTCTCTACTATTGAATGTTTGCCTCCTCAAAATTTAAATGCAATCAATGTTACAGACACTTATGCTGAACTTTTTTGGTCGTCTAATCAAAATGCTGATTCTGACACTTTAAAATGGAGAGCGGTTGGTGCCTCTACTTGGAATGAAGTCTCTAACCCGCAATCGGTTTATGCCTTATCTGATTTGCAAGTTTGTCAGGAATATGAGTTTCTAATTATCACCGTTTGTGGAGAAGATGTAACTTACTCTGATACTTACACATTTTCAACAGACGGTTGTTGTGTCAATCCAATCCTTACCATTAATTCTATTTCGTCTAGTACGGCTGCATTAGAATGGACTGATATTCTGGCCGCTCAAAATTACGATATCAGATGGAAGCCAATAGAAGAATCAACATGGTCTACTGCCAATATCAATAATACTCTTTATGAGTTAACTAACTTGACTGCTTGTACCGATTATGAATGTCAAATAAAAACAGTCTGTACTAATAATCAGATCGAATTTAGTGAAAGTATTCATTTCTTAACCAAAGGTTGTGGTTCTTGTATTGATGAAGAATTTTGTCCTGTTTCAGAATATTTAGATGGCAGCGATGGATACATCAATGAAGTCCGAATTAATGATTATGTAAATACTACTGGCAACGATGGTGGTTATGGAAATTATGCTGTTCCTAATACTGAACCTATACTTATTGGAGAAACCTTTACACTTACTGTTGACCCTGTTTATGACTTCTTTGAATTAAACCTGACTGTTTGGTTAGACTTGAATGCTAATACAATATTTGAAAATAATGAAGTGGTCTTACAAGAAGAGTTCGTATCAAACGAAATAAGCAGAAATATACTAATTCCTACTTCCGCAACTCCTGGTTTATCTAGAATGCGAATTTTATACGGTTTAAATGATACGGCATTTCCTTGCAATGAAGAAGATGAATTTGAATGGGGAGAGGCAGAAGACTATTGTATTAGCCTTACAACAGAGACGACTAGTAGCCATAACCTTACTAATAACAAAGACAAAGTATTCGCTTATCCAAATCCATTTAAAAATACCCTTCAATTTTCTAGCAACGAACAACAAGGTAAAAGATATCAGCTAAGATTTGTGAACGTGATGGGAAAAACAATTCAAACGTTAGAGAATGTTGACCTTGCTAATGAGATTGATATGTCTGCTCTACCAGTAGGTATTTACTTTTTAATGATTGAAGACGAAGCTAATTTTAGTCAAACAATAAAACTTGTAAAACAATAATAAATTATAAATCTAAAAACGGCTCTCCTAAATATGCTTAGCAGAGCCGTTTTTCTTTATAAAAATTAGACTTACCAACCTATCCTATCTTCCCTCATTTTCTTCGGCAATCTCTAGCAAATCTTTTGGTAAAGATTTAGAGGTTTTAGCACCCAACTCTTTGATTCGTTCGGCACGTCCAATAAGTGTATCGCCATATTTTTTGGAGTCCACCAGCTTATTCATTGCATCATCAAAACTAGACTTAGTACTGTCTATTCGCTGACCGATTAGTTTGAGATCGGTTACAAAATTGCAAAATTTATCATAGAGCAAACCACTTTGTCGAGCGATTTCGATGACACTACGTTTTTGTTTTTCTTGTTTCCAAATGTAGGAAACCGTTCGCATTGTCGCCAGTAAAGTCGATGTGGTTACGATTACAATATTTTTATCTAAAGCATCCAAAAATAATCGTTGGTCTTGTTGAACAGCGACCGAAAAGGCAGGTTCTATTGGAATAAACAACAACAAATAATCGGGTGAATTTATTTGGTATAAATGCTGATAATTTTTGCTACTCAAATCTCGTATGTGATTACGAATACTTTCGATATGCGACTTCAAATGCTTCTCTTCTTTTTTAGGATTATCGCTATTGAAAAACTTTTCGTAAGCAACTAAAGAAACTTTAGAATCTATAATGAGGTGTTTATCATTTGGCAGATTGATAATAAAATCTGGTCGCTTTTGATTGCCATTATCATCTCGAAAACTTGTTTGCGCTTGATAATGAATGCCTTTCGTTAGTCCTGCTTTTTCGAGCAATAATTCTAAACGTATTTCTCCCCAATCGCCTTGTGATTTAGAATCTCCTTTCAATGCATTTACCAAATTATTTGCATCTGTGCTTAATTGCAAATTGAGATCTCGTAATTGTTCAATTTCTTTTTTGAGTGAAATACGATCTTTTGATTCTTCCCAATAGCGTTTTTCAATACTCGTCTCAAACTCTTTAATTTTTTCTTTGAGTGGGTTTAAAATATGGTTGAGTTGAATACTGTTTTGGTGGGTAAATTTGGTACTCTTTTCGTCCAATAAACGATTGGCAATATTTTCGAATTCCGTTTGCAAACGTGTCTGCATCGTTTCGATTTCTTGTTTTTGGTGCTGAAGTTTATCTTCTAAATTGAGGATACTTTCTTCTTTTCGAGCTATTATTTTTCCAAACTCTCTCAATTCTTGTTCCTTATCCAGTAAATCGTCACGGTATAAATCCGACTGGCGCTCAAGGCTTTCGTGTACATCTTTGAGGACATAGCGCTCTTTTACTTCATCAAAAGGAATGCTATTTGACTGTGAGGTATACTTGTATTTTGCAATAAACCAAGCCGCTATTCCTCCTATTAATAAGCCTATCAATAAAAACAGCAAATCCATTAATGCATAATCTTCCATTAAACCATCTATTGTATCAACAAATAAATTAAATTACTACGCATTAAAGTTACAAAAAATCAATCAACTTTCAACATTTAGCTTTAATAAATTATAAAAATCATTAATTTGTTTAGTTAAAAGCGGAACAAAGAGCAGTAAAGCGAGAATAGAGATCTTTAGCATAAAATAATTTTTATATTTTCCCTATATTAAAAATCCCTCATCGCTGTTCTCTGCTCTCACTTCCTATTTATTCATACCTCTTAATCAATCAATTTTTTTCCTTTTGTCGTCTTTTCATCCAGCTTAATCTGAAAAACTCGCACTTAGGCAAATTCTGTACTACATTGAAAGCAATAATCCAATTATCTTTTAACAAAAAATATAGTATATCATGAATTACGAAGAAAAAAATACAGACGAAATTCCTCAACGAAAATTAATGAAGGATGCTAAAAAAGCACTATCAGGAAAATGGAATATTGTTATTCCTACCGCTTTAGTTTTCTTAATGATTGTAAGTGGTAACGCTGTGATTCCTTTTGCAGGAATAATAATAGGTGGTCCTTTAGTACTTGGTTTTAGTATCTTTTCACTTAAGTTGGCAAGAAAAGAAGAAGTTGAACTCAATGATCTTTTTGATGGATTCAAAGATTTTGAACGATCATTATTGGCTTATTTCTTAATGGTATTAATCGTTTGTGTAGGTACTGTATTCTTCATTATTCCGGGTATCATTTTAGCTTTAGGATTAAGTCAAACAATGTTCATCTTAGCCGATGACCCCGAAATAGATGCTGTAGATGCACTTAAGAAAAGTTGGGAAATGATGAGAGGACACAAGACTGATCTCTTTGTATTAGGTCTTCGATTTATACCATTAGCTTTTCTTTGCATTTTTACATTAGGTATCGGATTTTTATGGTTGATTCCTTATATCCAAGTTACTTATGCTAACTTTTATAATGCCGTACGATATGGAGATCATACTGGATATAACGATGGCTTCGAACATCATTTAGTTGTATAAAGCAATGAGTTCAAATTGTATACTTTATTTAAATCTCATCCCTAAGAAAGAATTTTAGACTGTTTAAATAATTTAGCACAAGGCTCGACTATGATAAAAAATAGTCGAGCCTTTTTATTTTCAAAGAAATAATAATTTATGCTTTGCCTAATTCTATGGCTCGCTTGAGCGCAGCTTGAGCACCTGCAACAATGTCTTTATGTACCGAATTGTCTAAATACGATTTCAGCGCAGCTTCTGTTGTACCTCCTCTCGAAGCTACTTTCTGAATCCATTCTTCGCAGGTAAAATCTTCTTTATTGTACAAGTCAACAGCTCCTTTGAATGTTTGACTTACAAGTAGTTCTGACTCTGCCGAACTAAAGCCCATTTCTTTGGCAGCTAAAATCATCGCATTCATAAAATACCAAACGTAGGCAGGTCCACTTCCAGAGATCGCTGTAGCGGCATCTATTGCTTCTTCCTTTTCGACATAGATCGATTTGCCTGTCGTATTGATCAGGTTTTGTACCATCACCAATTCTATTCGAGTAACTTCATCTGAAGAGGTAAAGGCAGACATACCCATTCCAATTTGTGCAGGTAAATTAGGCATGGCACGAATCACTTTTTTCACCCCTAATGCTTCCGTTATCGTTTCAATTTTCACCCCAGCCATGATCGACAAAAAAACTTGTTGTTCATGCACCAATGGTTTTATGGACGGAAATAGCACATCGCAATCTTGAGGCTTTACTGCAAAAATAACTAAGTCTGCTTTTGCTATACAATCTTCTGCATTGCCATATACAGTCCCAATATCTTTCAGTGCCAAAGTCTCTGCTTTCTTCGGCGACTTTTCCAAGATCATCATGTCTTCCTTATTCGTAATACGCGAATGTAGGAAACTTTGTGCATAGGTCAAGCCCATATTACCACCACCAATTACTAGTATTTTCATTTGTTTTAAATTTTACTTTAAGTCCAAAAAACAA
>JAHDIP010000026.1 GCA_020630735.1 Saprospiraceae bacterium
CATTGATTGTGGAGAAGAAATGAGCTTTGATACACCAACAGCAACCGATGAATGTAGTAACGCTACTATAAGCATTGATGGAGAAGATCTCTACTCCGATGGAGACGATAATTGTATAACTGTTACCCGTAAGTGGAAAGCAATGGATGATTGTGGAAACATATCTACTGCCGTTTCGCAAACCATTACCATTGAAGATAATGCACCGCCTAGCTACTCTAATATGCCACAAAACAAAGTTATTGGTTGTGGAGAAGCGATGTTATTTGACCCACCAACCGTAACTGATGATTGTGGAAATGCTAACTTGTATATCAACGGTCAAGACATTTATTCAGATGGACCTGAGAGCTGTCGTACAATAACTCGTAAATGGATCGCATCGGACAATTGTGGAAATATTTCAACAGAAGTCTCTCAAATGATTACAGTAGAAGATTATACAAATCCAACAATTGCATTTAATGAAAACATGGAAAATGCGATGGGTTTAAATTCTGCATCGTCTGGTATGATTCAAGAAGTGCCTTGCGACGACATTCCTAATCTAAATGTAAATTTCGAACAATACGTTGATGTATTTGATGATTGTGGAGAAACAACAGTATACTTTGTCGATGAAATTCAGCAAGTAGGCGAATGTCCTGTTGATGGATTTAAGAAAATTCTAAAATGTACTTGGACAGCCGTAGACGAATGTGATAATCAAGCTTCTGTATTTGTTTTAATGAAAATAGTTGACAATACGCCACCTGTTTATTATAACACTCCAGTTAACAAAACTGTATCGTGCGAAGAAACTACTAGTTTTAATCCACCTACAGCAACTGACAACTGTAGCGCAGTAAGTTTTATCATTGATGGAGAAGATGTCTATTCAAATACCCCAGATAATTGTAGAACGATTACACGAACATGGAAAGCGATAGACAGTTGTGGTAATGAAGCACAGGCTGTTTCACAAACGATCACAATAGAAGATAATATTGCCCCAAGCTTTTCTTACCTTCCTGAAAATAAAACAATTGATTGTAGTCAGGAAATGATTTTTAATACACCTGTTTCTGTAGATAATTGTGGTCCTTCGGTAGTAAGTGTTAGTGGTCAAGATGAGTATTCTGATGATCCTGATGGTTGTAAAACTGTTACACGTAGATGGATAGCAATAGATAATTGTGGAAATATTTCAACGGCTGTCGCTCAAACAATCACTGTTGAAGATAATACACCTCCTACTATTACATTCAATGAAAATCTAGTGGATATACTTGGAGAAGAAGACCTCTTTTCAGGTATACTTATAGAAGCAAGTTGCGATAATATTCCGATATTAAATATCGACTTTGAGCAATTTATTGATGTATCAGACAACTGTAGTAATACAACTGTTTCCTTCCAAGACATCTTAGAAGATGAAGGTACTTGTTTAGATGATGGTTTTACAAAACTTTGGAAATGTGAATGGACGGTAGAAGATGAATGTGGTAATACAGCGAAAGCACATGTTATGATTAAAATAACTGATCACACGCCCCCTACTTTTGATGAAATACCTGAATCACTTACAATAAATTGCGGAGAAGAATTAACCTTCGCAACTCCTTCAGCAACGGATAATTGCGGTGATGCTAGCGTCTCGGTTGATGGCGAAGATGTTTATACTACTGAAGATGAAAATTGTACATCAGTAACACGTAAATGGAGAGCTGTAGATGATTGCGGAAATCTAACAAATGCCATCTCTCAAACCATTACTATAGATGATACAGAAGCTCCATTATTAGTATTTAATCATCCATATTTAGTAAATTTAGAAGGTCCTCCATATATGTTACGCTTTGACTGTGGTGAGGAAATGCTTTTCGAATTAGAAGACGTTACAGCTACCGATAATTGTTCTACGCCAGAGCAATCCGTAATTTTAGAAACGAATGGTGATCCATGTATGCGCGAAATAACCTACAGTTGGTTGGCAAGTGATAATTGCAACAATACATCTCAACTAGATTTAAAAGTTACTGTAATTGATATGCAAATGCCTGTGATTTTAGAAGTGCCTGATGATGTTTCTGTCGATTGTGATAATATTCCTCCACCTGTTATGCTCATTGCATTTGATGAATGTGAAGGAGAATTGCCTACTTTTTTCGAAGAAGAAAGTACTTACAATATCAATCCTTACAATTATAATATTACTAGAACTTGGACGGTTGTTGATCAATGTGGAAACTCAAATTTTGAAACTCAAACTATTCATGTCAGTTGTTCACCTCCTGAGTACTGTACATTCACTCAAGGGTTTTATGGCAATGATGCTGGTAGCTTTGAAGGTCAAACGACAAGAGAAATATTAGAAGACTTATTACAAGATGATCCGCTTACGATAGGTATGTTCGACAATACAATTACTATTTCTGAAGCAGATTGTATTTTCAAATTACTTCCATCACAAGGAACTCCACAATTATTAATGTCAGAAGAAGTAGATGCGACATTAGCTAATGGTTGTTCGGTATATCCAAATCTAATGCATAATTCTGGTAGAATTCGAAATGTATTAGCAGGACAACTTATTACGCTAATGCTAAATACACGATATAGCGACGATCTTTGCAACCTTCGACTAAAGTATTCTTGCTTAGATATTGCAGAGTCGATTTATAATACACTAGGTATGCATGCTACTGTATGTGACTTAATTGATCTAACGAATAATGTTATTGCAGGCTTCAACGATTTCGATCATGCTGGAAGTTTAGGCGAACTCACAACTGCCCTGTCTGGAATAAATAGCTTTTTCGATGAATGTAAAAGTTGTACAGATGTACCTAACCTAGTTCTACAAGACGATGATGATTTTATTAAGTCAAGAGATTTTGATGCCATAAATATTAATCTTCGACAAACACAAGTTTATTGGAGTCTTATTGAAACAGACCCTGCAATAAGATATAAATTGGAGAAAAGTATTAAGGATAATCAATTTATAGAAATTGCTTCAATAGAACAAAAAGAAGAAACATCTAATTTTTATTGGCACCTTGACGAAACTGAAATGGGGATAGTGAATTATTATAGATTAAAGTATATCTATCCTGATCATACGATATCATATTCTGACATTGTTGAAGTCAAATTAGATATTCCTGAAAAAACATTTGGTATTTTTCCGAATCCTTTTTACGGTAGTACAGACATAAAAATACATAGTCCGACAAAAGATGCTATAGAGGTAAGTATTTTTGGTTCGACTGGTATATTGTATTACACCCAATACTTAGAAGGTAGTTTGGTTTATCCTATTGTACTCAACAATAAAAATTTGGATACGGGTTTCTACTTTGTTAGAATAAGATCGAAAAATAAGGACGATATTATTTTAAAACTAATAGTTCACAACTGATGTATTTTTAATTAGAAAGCTTAAGCGAGCTTTTGTTTACGGGTATGGCTCTACTGAGTCATACCCTTTTTTTTATAGTGGAATATTACTATGTTTCTTTTTAGGCAAATGTTCTACTTTATTTTCCAGCATAGCAAATGCTTTAATCAGTTTTTCACGCGACACTTCAGGTTGAATAACTTCGTCAATAAACCCTCGTTGAGTCGCACTATAAGGGTTAGCAAATTTCTCTGCATACTCCGTCTCCTTTTCCAACAATTTTGAAGCTGGATCATCAGCCGCTTTTATTTCTTTTCTAAAAATAATTTCGCTGGCTCCCTTCGCTCCCATAACCGCAATTTCAGCAGACGGCCAAGCAAAATTTAGGTCTGCTCCGATGTGTTTAGAATTCATTACATCATAAGCACCACCATAAGCTTTTCTAGTAATTAAAGTAACTCTTGGTACAGTCGCTTCACTAAAAGCAAAAAGTAATTTAGCACCATTTACTATAATTCCATTCCACTCTTGATCAGTACCAGGTAAAAATCCAGGCACATCAACCAACACTAATAAAGGTATATTGAAACAATCACAAAAGCGTACAAATCGTGCTGCTTTTTTAGAACTGTTTACATCCAATACGCCCGCCATACTTACAGGTTGATTAGCAACAAGCCCTACACTCCTACCCGCCAAACGAGCAAAACCAACAACAATATTTTCCGCATAGTTCTCATGGATTTCCATGAAACTTTCTTCATCCATTATACCTTCGATAACTTCACGCATATCATACGGTTGGTTGGCACTTGCAGGTACAATACTTTTTAGTTGTTCTCTTTTTTCATCTCCAATTTCATAAGGAATCATTGGCGCTTTTTCTTCACAGTTTTGAGGCATAAAACTGATTAAGCGTTTTATCTTTTCGATACAGTCGATATCATTCGCAGCAGTAAGATGTGTAACACCAGATTTGGTCGAATGTGCCGAAGCTCCTCCCAATTCTTCCGCAGTCACTTCTTCATTCGTAACAGTTTTTACCACATTTGGTCCAGTAACAAACATATACGATGTACTTTCTACCATTAGTGTAAAATCAGTCATCGCTGGAGAGTAAACTGCACCTCCTGCACAAGGTCCCATAATCGCAGAAATCTGAGGGATCACACCAGACGATAACACATTGCGATAAAAAATATCAGCATAGCCACCAAGCGATTTTACCCCTTCCTGAATCCTAGCTCCCCCCGAATCATTAAGACCAATTAAAGGTGCACCAACCTTCATCGCTAAGTCCATGATCTTACAAATTTTCTCTGCATGCGTTTCTGAAAGCGATCCACCAAAGACAGTAAAATCTTGAGCAAAGACATACACCAATCGCCCATTCACGGTACCATATCCAGTGATCACACCATCGCCATAGAAGGTTTGCTTTTCCATTCCAAAATCGGTACTTCGGTGTGTCACCAACATACCTATTTCTTCAAAAGAACCATCATCCATCAAAAAATGAATACGTTCTCTTGCCGTTAATTTTCCTTTCTGGTGTTGCTTTTCGATTCTCGTTTCACCACCACCAAGCTTAGCTTGTTGAATTTTATCCTGTAGTATATTCAGCTTTTTCTCCATAGTTTTTTTTCTTCAGTTGATCTTCTTTTTTCAAGATGAAGCCCTTACAACAAGAGGCATCTACATTCTTAAATAAAAAGAAATCTAATTTTATTAAAGCGTCTGTAAATATTGTTAAAAATGGTTCCTTTGAACTCGGTCGTATTTGTAGTAGTTTCGATTTCTTTTCGCTACTTTGAAGATTATTAGAATTAGGTTTTACAATTTTTTGGACAAGCCCAACCCAATACATTTCAGTTAATCCAACAAAATAGCCGCCTAGATTTTGTTCTCTCATGACAGAAAGATCGTTATTCGTTGCCCAATCTCTGAAATCTTTTTTAGAAATTAAATAGTCGTGCCCAAAGGCATAAGCACCATACGAAATATTTGTTTTAAAAAAACTCAATATTCGGTTAATTGGATCATAGGTAAAAGGAAAATCAACCGACGGAAAAGTCATTATAGCTACTCCACCAGGTTTCAACACTCGTTGTATTTCCTCGATCATTTTAGGGGAATTTCCGACATGTTCAATTACCTCAGTCGATACGATGAGGTCGAAACTATTATCAGGAAAGCTTAGGTCAATTGCATTCTCAACCTTGTATTCTATATTTTCGATTCCACTGTTTAATTCTCTTGCAAAAGAAATATCCTCTTCATTGATATCGCAAGAAATCATTTCTTTACAAAAAGAAGAAATCATCGGATCATAATCTCCTTCACCGCAACCAAGATTCAGTCCATTATTAAAACTTCGTCTACTCGCCAACTCTTCTAATGCTAGTTTGACAAAACGATAACGGGTTCGATATGTAGGGAAAATGAGTTTATAATTCATTGTTAATTCTCTGACTATTATTTGAGCTTTGCTGCTTGATCGCTGTATTGTTTAGCAGCAGCAGTATTGCCGGTTGCTTCATAAATTTGAGCTGCTAGTGAATAAGCTTGTTTAAATTTAGGATTCTTTTTAAGTAGATTCTGTAAATTCTCTAAGGCACCATTATAATTCTTCTCTTCATTTTGAATCAAAGCCAAATAATAATATGCTAGATAATAATCAGGATTAACTTGAATCATGTGATTATAGTTTTGCCGAGCCTCTTCTTTTCTATTGGTTCTTAAATAATATAACCCCAAGAGGTTCAGTCCAACAATATTATCTGGAGCTACAACTAAGACTTTATCAATCGCTTTCTTAGCCCCTTCTATATTGTTACTATTTAATTGAGCATTCGCTAAACCGATAAGCGCTAAATCATTGTCTGGATATTTATTTACTTCAGCAGTAAAATTTTGAACAGCCGTTGCCCAATCTTGTTTTTTGACCGCATTCTGCCCCTTATATGCAAATCGGTCTGTGTCTTTCAAAATAGCCAAAAGAGGTACGCCATTGGCATCAATAGTATGAATGGCTTTACTCGAAGGCCAAGTTCCATCTCTAAGATGTGGTCCTTTTATATACCTTGTAGGAAACAAACCATAATCCCAAGCAGAATCATATCGTTTATCATATTTTACATAATTGACCTTCACCATATCTTTGTATTCATCCACAATATAGCGAGAAGCATTATAACTAAAAGTCGTCGCAATTGTAATAGGTTCTTTCATGCCCTTATGAATAATCCCTTCACTTTTCAACCAATCAATTCCTTGCTTCAACGTAAGCCCCCAATAATCGGTTTCAAACTTTCCATAGTTGTTACTTATTCCACCAGATACAGGATTGAAATAAACATATGAGTATGCAGAATTTCGAGCAATAAAAATGGTAGATTCTAAAATCATTAAACCCAAAACTCCCCAAACTGCATATTGAGCTATTTTATTCTCTTTTACCCAGTCTTCAAGTGCAGTCCAGGCAAGCACTGCAACTAATACCAAACTTGGATAGACAAAATTAAAGTGTCTCCAACCATCGTGCAAAACAGAATCTTTAGCGATAACATACACAACAGGGAAAATTGCAGTAAAGAAAACAAGCGAAACAGGGATGATAGAATATCGTTCGTATATTTTTTTAAGAACGGCAACTGAACCCAAAAGACCAACTAAGGTAAAAAGTGGTATCGTTCTCCAAATCCATGTAATGATATAGTGCCAAGCTGTTTTATCAGACATAATATTTTCCCCTTGGAAGAGTACTCGTATCTTAAATCCTAATTTTGAAAACTCTGTCAATGCTTCTAGTGGATGATTGAGCGGATCAACTAATGCAAATGGCCAGAAAGCAATACCAACCAAAAAGCCAGCTATCGTTACACCAAAAGTATACATAGCGTATTTACCAACCAGTTTAAAATCTGTTAACGATTTGAAACCATACTTAAACAAAAAGTGTAAGCCAGCAAACATAAACAAGTAAGCAATAAGCAATAAGCCCCCTGCCCTTGTTGCTAAACCTAAACCAATACCTAACGATAATCCGATCAAAGTAGACCATTTAGGTTTGGGCATCGACTTTAAGAGTTGCACGATAAAGTACAGCGTAATAACTGTTCCCGCTGCAAAGGGTATATCCTTGGGGTTCATCATGGCATGACCAAGAAAACGGGGTGAACAAAACATGAACACCATTGCCAATAATGCAGCCCTCCTACCTGCTATTTCTTTTGCTAATAAGGCTGTAAATAATAAGACCAGAAATCCTAAAAAGGCATTGAATAAGTGGCGAATATTATGATAAGCGAGGTTTTCTTTTGTGTAGCCAAGCGCATTACTCGTCACACCTGTTACGATATCGAAGAAACCACCGTAATAGCGCATATTTCCTTTTGTCATGGTAGTCGCAGTAGTATCGGTTCCTCCAGTTGCATACCAGTTGACTAAAGCATCGGAGTAGTTATTTTGCCAAATATCATCTCCATTTATCCCTGTTCGTAAAGACAGAAGCAGCATCAATACCAATATCAAAGCAGCAAGACCATTAAATATCTTATCATATAATGGGTCTTTATCTGTTACGATGGGCGGACGATCAATTTCTCTAGGTTGACTGACCTTTGGAGCTACACTTTTAGGCTTAGTTTTTACTTTCGTAGAACTAGTTTTTGCCTTAGAAATGCTTTTTTTGGGTGGTTTTTGCTTTTTTTTACTCATTTATTCTTTAAAATAGTGCTTAAGAACCTGTTTAAAAAATGTACTAAGCTGAGAACTGTCTAATTTTATGGCATACTTCGTTACTCAAATAGTCATTTATCCAGATAAATTCCCATTTTCGTGCCTTGTCTGCCCTGTAAATGAACCTAGTTTCAGCAATAGCAACTAATTTTTAAAAAGGTTCTAAAAATCGTGGCAAGATAAAAAAATTTATACCTGATTTTGAATTTTATACAAAGCAATACGCTATTATGTTACATAATAAGCTTTCTATATTCGTAATCAGTAGATTTATCTGATAAAAAAGACTAATATAAGTGTCAAAAGTACTATTTTTGCAGTCGCAACAAAAACAATTCCTAGTCGTTTATCATTAGAATAAAAGTAAAAATTATTTTAATCCTTTTGTTGTCAGTTCAAACTGCAAATCCTACTTTTTAACTTTTATTTACATTTTAATTTTTAATTACTTTTCTTTTTACTTACAAATAATAAAAAATGCCAGTTACGACATCATCGCCTTTATCGCAACGTTTGCAACGAATGTCAGAATCAGCCACGATCAAGATGGCTCAAAAAGCACGTGATCTTCGTGCACAAGGACATAATGTAATTAGCCTAAGTCTTGGAGAACCAGACTTTGATACACCTCAACATATCAAGGATGCAGCCATGAAGGCTCTGCAAGCAGGATATACAAAATATACACCTGTACCTGGATTAGTAGAATTGCGAGAAGCAATCGTCAATAAATTTAAAAGAGATAATGAATTAGAATTTGATATTAGTCAAATCGTAGTATCTAATGGTGCAAAACAATCGATTGCCAACATAAGCCTAGCTCTTTTAGATGATGGTGATGAGGTCGTTATCCTTGCGCCTTATTGGGTTTCTTATTTCGAAATCGTAAAAATGGCTGGCGGTGTTCCTGTAATGGTAACGGCTGGTATCGAAGATGATTTTAAAGTAAGTGCAGAACAAGTGGAAGCCGCAATTACCGATAAGACCAAGTTCATTTTATTTTCTTCTCCTTGCAACCCTACTGGTTCTGTTTATGAAAAAGATGAATTAGAAGCTATAGCTAATGTAGTGGCAAAGCATGAGAATTTATATATCGTTTCTGACGAAATTTATGAGTATATCAATTTTACTGGAAACCATGTAAGTATTGGTGCATTCGAAAATGTAAAAGATCGTACCGTTACAGTAAATGGTTTCTCAAAAGGCTTTGCAATGACTGGCTGGCGTTTGGGTTATATTGGTGCGCCTAAATGGATTGCTGCTGCCTGTAGTAAAATCCAAGGTCAATTTACTTCTGGTGCAACTGCTTTTGGTCAAATGGCTGCAGCTCATGCGCTTAACTCTAGCCTAGAACCGACTTATCATATGAACGAGGCCTTCAAAAAAAGAAGAGCTATCGTTACAGATTTGTTAGGTAAAATTCCTGGTGTAAAAGTAAACAATCCACAAGGTGCATTTTATGTTTTTCCTGACATTAGCCACTTCTTTGGTAAAAGTGATGGAACAACTACAATCAATAATTCAAGTGAATTTTGCGAGTATGTTTTGGAAAAGGCACACGTGGCAGTTGTTGCTGGTTCTGCATTTGGTGCAGACAAATGTTTCCGTATTTCGTATGCTGCTTCCGAAGAAGAATTAAGAGAAGCTATCTCTAGAATTGGTGAAGCACTTTCGAACTTGAAATAAAAATCTTTAATAAAAATATATACCAGAGTCATCCCGAATTTTCGATTAGAAGGTTCGGGATTTCTTATATCAAGAATGAAATTATACAGAAGAAAATCAACTGATAGCTTCCAAGTCAACTCCTCTATTCAGGATAAAATCATGCCTTATCCCTATTATTGAGTGGAATAATAAACACCTGTATCAATGGAATTACTAAAATGATTCTAGTGAGCAAATACATCCACGGCATTCCACATACAATCATTAAAAACATAATTCCTTTACTTCCACCATTTATTAGGCCTAAGTCTTCATACCAAAATTGATTTGGTAGCCCTGCTAAGAAAAGTTCAAGCATAAGTAAGCCTATATACATCAGTACAAATAAAAAATTGAATTTTGTTGATCGCCAATCATAAAAGACGAGCCGCAGCGAAGAATAAGAAAAATGTAAAAAGACAAATTAAAAATCGGGGATAAAAAATGAGTGTATATATGTCCCCAAACACAATTAGCATTATAACAGCCACTCCTAAATTTCCATAAAATACTTTTCTAAGATTTTCTTTACTATCTTCGAATTTGTAGTCTGTTATTGTTTTAGAGTTTGTAGTTTTCATAAGCTTATATTTACGATTATTCCATAAATACAAGTTAAGATTTCCAACTCAATGATATACTTCTATTGGTCGTATTATACCAGAATTTAGTCGATAAACGAATTCGTCAGACTTTCAATCCATACCACTTTTTGGAATCAAGGTATATATACGTTAGTACAAGCATTATAATCCAATAAAAAATTTCAGAAGCCCAGGCCCATTCCAAACCGCCTGATGTATATTCTACAATAATGTAAATGTAAACGAGATAAAGCACCGCACAAAGCGTTTGAATTTTGAGCCCATAATACGTAGCACCAGTTCCAGCCAATCCATTAAAAAACACACCGCCTATTGAAAATAAGGCTAGAATACCAATGAGTACATAAAAAATAGATTGAGAGTCGGTGATTAAAGACATATCTTCAGAACCAAGCAAAGGGTACAAAATATGTTCAGGAAATAAGGCAACGGGTAAGGTAAGTACCATCGTAATCAAAAAACATAATTTAGCAGTCTTGATCGTAATGGGCAATACTGCTTGTCTTTTTTCTTGCCCAATAAAATTACTTACAATTGTATTTATACCAGAAGAAAAGCCCCAAGTAGGAATAGATAATGCCAAATACACCATTCGAACTAAGTTAGTAATAGCTAGTTGGCGTTCGCCTAAATTTTCAACAATTCCAAAAAACACAAACCAACTACCTAAACCAACGACTGCTTGTGCCACAATTGGCGCACCAATTTTCAGCTGTGCTTTAATCAATTCAAAGTCTATTTTCGGTAGTCTAAATAACTGGTAAGGAACAGCTTTATTATCGAATGCTATGTAAATAACAAACATAACGAAGGCTACTATTTCAGCAATTGTACTTGCTAGTCCTGCCCCCGCAATCCCCATTTCGGGCAATCCCCATCGTCCGAAAATCAATCCATAATTCAGTAAAATATTCACTAGGGCTAAAAGTAAAGTATTGTAAATGATAAACCTTGTGCGGGCAACTCCTGTATATAAAGCCACCATAGCCACCCCTACATAACTGAAAAAGACACCATAGGATCGGTATTCCAAATACTCCAGACTTTTATAAAAAATAATATCAGAATTGACAAATAAAGAAAAGAAATAATAACAGCCATACTGCATAAATACAAACATTGCACAAGCTAATGCAAATTCAAAATAAACCATTGCATAGAACGTACGCCCTACCTCTTCAGGTGCCTCCTCTCCCATTCTTCGAGCAATCATAATCTGTCCACCTCTCGAAAAACCAAAGCCAATGGCAGCAATAACTAAGTAAAAGACACCCACGAAGCCTATTGCTGCAAAATCTATTTCACTCAAGTGGTACAAAAAAACGCTATCGCTCAAGGCAATAATATTTTGCACAGCACTACCCAACATAATCGGCATGGAGATAGATAAAATCTGTCTATATGATGTGTTTAATTGCATTCAGCAACAAAGGAAGTATTTATATTTCAGATAAACAATAGAAGTGGCTTAAGTTTTCATTGTAATTATCTCTTAAAATCTTTTCATCATTTCTTTAGACGTAAAAAAATGCACAATTGCCTGTTTCTGCCCCAATATACCTAACATTAGGTAGATGCGCTTTACTTAAAAAAGGGTATTTGCTCTTTAAACTCTAGGAATTATCTTTGCAAAGTCAATTTATTTAGACTTAATCCAATTAAGCTTTAATGATGAATATTTCGAGAAACATATTTTTTCTATTTGGTGCATTCTTATTTTGGAGCTGTGGAAGTGATGATGAAGTAGTCGATCCTACAACTGAACTAGAAATACCGAGCACCTACAACTTTAATAATGTGAGCTATTCAGGTCAAACTCAACGTTTGAATATGTTCTCCGAAATAAAAAACTATATGGCCACTTCTAGTACAATGGGCGTTTCACTTGACACAGAACGTCTTGCCGCCATGTACGCAAACGATGCTACTAATGCTAATTGGGCTGGTATTTATGAAGAATCAAAACAACTTAGAGGTAAAACCTTAGAAAACGTAAGAGCAGATTTCGACGCTTTATTAGTTGAGTTAGCAGAGACAAGCCAATCTACTGTGGCAGGACAAGAAGGTGTGAATGGCGTTATAACAAGTTTGGACGGCACGAAGAATTATTTAATCGGATCTGATGGACTAGACCATGCACAACTTTTTGAAAAAAGCCTAATGGGTGCCTGTTTGTACTACCAGGCAACTTCTGTTTACTTTGGCGATGGAAAAATGGATGTTGACAATACAACCATTATTGAGGGAGAAGGGACTGCAATGGAGCATCATTGGGACGAAGCCTTTGGTTACTTAGGTGTGCCTACAGATTTTCCTACAAACACCGACGGTCTTACTTTTTGGGGAGATTATTCCAATAATCGATCATCTGTTTTAGAAATCAATCAGCCTATCATGGCTGCCTTGTTGAAAGGAAGAGCAGCTATTTCTGGCAATTTTATAGATTTAAGAGATGAAGCAATCATAGAAGCCCGTGAGCAATGGGAATTAATTGCAGTCACCTCTGCTTTACACTATTTAAATTCAGGGATCGCCAACATCAATGATATGGCTTTATTCGGTCATGGTACTTCAGAAGCCCTAGGGTTTATCTATTCATTACAATTCAATGAAGGCAAAAAAATAACGAATGCTCAAGTCAGTGAATTATTAGTAACTATTGCTGGTGCTTCTAATTTTGCAAATATGAATCTATATCAAACTACTATCGATGATTTAGTAGAAGCACGAAATCAATTAGCTGCTTACTATAATCTAGAAGAAAGCAAAGAACTATTTTAGTAATGGTCAAATAATAACTTATGTCACGCTTACTTTTTTTCTTATTAATGTTTTGCATTTTCTTTTCTGCATGTCAGGACGATGATGTAAATAATGATCCATGCAATTTTGATTTTGATCAAAAAGCAATGTTCAAAAACATGGCTGAAAATATCATTATTCCAAACTACCAACTATTACAAGAAAAAGTTAGGCTTTTAGATGAATCAGCAATTGCGTTCACTAATGATCCAAATCCGCAAAGTATAGCAACGTTAAGAGATGCTTTTGCAAATGCATATATACAGTGGCAGGTGGCTGCACAACACGACTTTGGACCAGCAGAAGAAGTACTACTGCACAACAGCCTCAATAATTTTCCTACAAATGTAGAAGAAATAAATGCCAATCTAACGAATAATAATTATGATTTTAATGAACCTAATCCGGAGAGCTACGACCGTGGCTTTCCGGCATTAGATTATTTGCTCTTTGGCATCGCCACTTCTGAAGAAGACCTACTTGCTATGCTTTCCGAAAATGAAACAACGAATCCCTATCACCTTTATATCAAAGCGATAACAAGTGATATTTTAGGTCGAGTAAATCACACCTATGAGGCTTGGCTTAATGGATACCAAACTTCGTTTATCGAAAATACAGGTACGGCTGATGGTACTGCATTGAGTTTAATTATCAATAGTTTTAATGAAAACTATGAAGCGATTAAAAGAGAAAAACTAGGAACTCCAGCAGGTATTGGCTCAAGTGGTTTTGCTAATCCTACCAAAACAGAAGCTTTCTTTAGTGGCCTCTCTGTTGACCTTGCAGTAACGGCTATCAAAGCTGCCGAAAACTACTATTTAGGAAGACATGGTGATGCTAATGGTTTAGGACTTGACGATTATGTCAATGAAGCAAAGATTGGTAATTTAGATGTTACCATTCAATCAAATTTTACCGAAGCAATTAATAATGTACAAAATTTAGGTTCTCCACTCTCTGATTTTGTAGATAGCAATCAGGATGAAGTAGTAGCAGCATATGCTTCCGCTAATAAACAACTCATCAGCATCAAAACAGATATGCCAACGGCTCTTTGCGTTGCCATAACTTACCAAGACAATATCAGCGATTCAGACTAAAACAATGAATGAAAATAAGCTTACTTTACTCCAACATCGCTTTATAAATCAGTCTGTAGAAATCAGTCCACTTATTACCTTCAGAATTATTTTTGGATTGTTAATGTTCTACGGTGTCTTGCGTTTCTTTCAAAAAAATTGGGTGGAGAAAATTTATATAGAACCTAATTTTTTTTTCAAGTATTACGGTTTTGAGTGGGTCGAACATTTAAGCCTTAATGGGATTTATGCACTTTATAGTATTGTCGGAATTACCTCTATTTTAATTTGCATAGGTCTGTTTTATCGTTTGGCTTGCATCGCTTTTTTCTTCAGCTTCAGCTATCTTCAATTAATAGATGCAACCAATTATCTCAATCATTATTACTTAGTTTGTTTACTCGCATTCTTATTAATATTTCTACCAGCCAATCGAGCATTTTCCATTGACACCTTACTAAATCCTGCACTAAAAAAAACACATATTCCTGCTTGGACGATTAATATTTTAATCTTACAACTCACTATTGTTTACACTTGTGCTGGCATCGCAAAACTAAATCCAGATTGGTTGTTTAGAGCTATGCCTATGTGTGTTTGGTTGCCCGAACATACTGCCCTACCAATACTCGGTTACTTTTTTCAATTCAAATGGGTCGCTTATCTATTTAGCTGGATTGGTGCCTTTTATGATTTGACGATTGCCTTTTTTTTGATGCTAAAAACAACACGTCTTTTTGCTTATTGTTTAGTGATTATTTTTCATGTGATGACTAGTATTTTATTCAACATTGGTTTGTTTCCAATGATCATGATGTCATGTACTCTTATCTTTTTTGATGCAAAGGTTCATAATCGCTTGCTAGGATTGATTGGCTACAAAAAAAAGGATACATCTATTTTCAATAATTCAGTTAATGTAAAACGATTTCTACAACCTTTATTGGTTTGCTTTATCTTAATTCAATTATTACTTCCTTTCCGTCACTGGCTTTACCCTGGCAATGTATTGTGGACTGAAGAAGGCTATCGTTTTTCGTGGCGAGTAATGTTGGTTGAAAAAAGTGGTATTGCTACGTTCAAAATAAAAGACAAAATAAGCGGACGAACTACAGAGGCGGATAATAGAAAATACTTGACAAAATTTCAGGAAAAACAAATGAGCATACAACCAGATTTTATTCTCCAATTTGCTCATTTTTTAGAAAAAGAATTTAAGTCCAAATATCAAATGAAAGACCCTATAATCAAGGTGGATGCTCGGGTTGCCTTAAACGGCAGGCTGAGCAAGCCTTTTATAGATCCTTCAGTAGACCTAACCGAAATTGAAGATAATTTTTTACCCAAAAAATGGATTTTAAAATAAACGAATGATACGATTGATTAAACTTGTTCTGTTTTTATTAATTACAAAATTGAATGTTCTTCAAGCTCAAACGGCTGCCATTTATGGTGAAATACGATCGCTAGATACTCAGCTTCTTGTCGAAAATGCTAGCGTTTATCTTGAAGAAAAAAAGCAAGAATTTCGTACAGATAATTCTGGTAATTTTCGTTTTGACTTACTAGAAGCGGGTGAATATACATTAGTAATATTTGCTGAAGGCTACCAAACTTCTTATCAAATTGTTTTAATCAAAAACGATGAACAAAAAGAACTAAATATCGAATTAGACATTATTGCATTAGATATAGAAACAATTGAAGTAGCAGACAAAAAAGATAACCAAAGCAGTCTTCGCCAATTACGAAATGTTGAAGGATTAGCAATCTATGCCGCAAAAAAAACGGAGGTCATCGAGCTAGATAATATACTTGCCAATCTCGCGACTAATAATCCTAGACAGGTGTACAAAGGAATTGCAGGACTAAACATTTGGGAAAGTGATGGTGCTGGCTTACAACTAAGTATCGGCGCAAGAGGTCTTGATCCGAATAGAACATCTAACTTCAATACTCGCCAGAATGGCTACGATATCAGTGCCGATGCTTTAGGTTACCCAGAAAGTTATTACACACCTCCTACTCAAGCACTTGATAGAATCGAAATTGTTCGTGGTGCAGCTTCTTTACAATATGGTCCTCAGTTTGGTGGTTTACTAAACTTTATTTTCAAAAAAGGAAATCCTAAAAAAACGATCGAACTAGTCAGTGAAAACACCATCGGATCATTTGGTTTGGTCAATAGTTTCAATAGTATTGGTGGAAGTAAAAAAGGATTGAATTATTACGCCTTTTATCAACGCAAACAAGGAGATGGTTGGCGTCCTAATTCAGGTTTTCATCAAAATACAGCTTTTGCAAACCTTGAGTATTCCTTTTCAGACAAACTTAGTATTGGGCTCGAATATACTTACATGGATTATCTTGCTCAACAAGCAGGTGGATTGGTCGATTTTGAGTTTGCACAAAACCCTCAACAATCTAAACGAACACGCAACTGGTTTAAAGTCAATTGGAATCTTGCCGCACTTACTTTTGACTATCGCTTTTCAGATAAAACTAAACTAAACAACCGAAGTTTTTACCTTGATGCCAAACGACAAGCCCTTGGTGAATTAGGTGCTATCAATCGACCTGATCCATTTTTGGAACGTGACTTAATAAAAGGAAGTTATCAGAATTTCGGGAATGAAACTCGCTTGATTCATCGTTACAGCATAAAAGATCAAATCACGACTTTTTTAATCGGTGTTCGTTATTATCAAGGTTTAACTCAAAACCAACAAGGCTATGCAGATGATACAAGTGAAGCTAATTTCAGTTTTTTAAATCCTACTGATTTAGAAAATTCTGATTATCAATTTCCAAGTAAAAACCTGTCTGCCTTCGTCGAAAATTTATTCAATATTTCTGATCGTTGGAGTATTACGCCAGGACTACGTTTTGAAAATATCCGAACAGCTTCTGATGGCTACTTCAAGCAACGTTTAATTTCTGGTGGACAAGTTATTTATGAAGAACGTATTGATGATCAAAAAGAAAATACACGTAATTTTTTATTACTTGGTTTAGGTAGTTCTTTTAAGATAAATGAACCGATAGAAGTCTACGCCAATTTTTCTCAAAACTTTCGTTCGATTAATTTTAGTGACCTCGCTATCGTAAATCCCAACCTAGTAGTAGACTCCTTATTAAAAGATGAAAAAGGATACAATATTGATTTCGGCATAAGAGGAACCGCTTTAAAAAAGCACATTCGATTTGATGCAAGTCTTTTTTATTTATCGTATCAAAACAGAATCGGTCTAAGCGAAATAAAAATACCTGATCCCATTTTAATTGAAAAAATAGTAAGCTACAGAACAAACATTGGTGATGCTAGAATTTTTGGATTGGAAAGTTACATAGAGGCAAAAATCCCTCTCTCTTTTTTACCCAAATCAGAAAATTATCATTTTTCTGTATTCACTAACCTCAGTTTACTACTTGGCGAATACACATCTGGTCTTTCTTCTTTCATAGGCAATAAGGTAGAACTTATTCCCCCACTAAGTATAAAGACAGGTACTACTTTCCGTTGGAAAAATCTAGCCACTTCTTACCAATACGCTTTTGTACAAGAACATTTTAGCGATGCGACCAATGCCACCTTTGTTGCAAATGCAACACGTGGCTTAATTCCGTCTTATGGCGTTCATGATCTATCGTTTAGCTACTCTTGGAAACAACTTCGTTTACAAACAGGCATTAACAATTTGACCAATGCTTCCTATTTCACTCGAAGAGCAACTGCTTATCCTGGCCCAGGAATTATTCCTGCCGATGCCCGTAATTTTTATCTAACCTTTACATTTAAACTATCGAAATAAGTCTAATTTTTTTTTAATAAGGCAAATTAAAGTTAATAGATACTCATCTTGGATAAATATTTTTCTACTAGACTAGGCAAAAAACACAGATGATGCCTAGCATCAGCGAGTATTTTTAACGACGTAAAGTGGAAAAAGATAACTTCAAGATGGGGAATTTAGTATTTTAATTTGCCTAAAATATTGTACCTTCGTTTTTTTTATATTAAAGTTGTCTAAAATCTCCTTACTGGTTTCTAAAAGAGCTTTTTTGATCCAATTTTAACAGCACAGTAACAATTCTTAAACAACTTTATTCTTTACCGCCCAATAAAAAAAACGAAGATGAGCAAACAAGTTCTATTTTACAGTCTTCTAATTGCAACTTTTTTTCTTAGTTCTTGTACAAACGAAGAACAAACACAAAATAATTCTAAACCAAGTATTATGAATATAAAAACTGATGTAAAGCCTCCTGTTGCTAAAAAAGTCGCCAAAGAAATGACTATCCACGGAGATACTAGAGTGGATAACTATTATTGGATGAACCAACGGGAAGATCCTGAGGTCATTAGCTTTTTAAACGCAGAAAACGATTATACAAAAGGAATGCTTAAACATACAGAAGCATTTCAAGAAAAATTGTATAACGAAATCATTGGTCGTATCAAGCAAGATGACGAATCGGTTCCTTACAAAGATAATGGCTATTATTATATCTCACGATTTGAAGAAGGGCAAGACTACTCTATTTTTTCTCGTAAAAAAGGAAACTTAGAAGCAGAAGAAGAAATCATGCTAAATGTAAACGAAATGGCTAAAGGCTATGACTTTTATAATGTAGCAGGTCGAAGCGTAAGCCCAAATAATGAAATGATTGCCTTCGGAGAAGACACATTGAGTCGTCGTATTTATACCATCAAGTTTAAAAACTTGAAGACAGGTGAAATGCTCGAAGATAAAATCCCTAATACAACAGGTCGTGCAATTTGGGCAAATGATAACAAAACGCTTTTTTATTCTGTGAAAGATGATGCGCTGCGTTCATACAAAATTTTCCGCCACACTCTTGGTACTGATGCAA
This sequence comes from Saprospiraceae bacterium, assembly GCA_020630735.1. Taxonomy (GTDB): domain Bacteria; phylum Bacteroidota; class Bacteroidia; order Chitinophagales; family Saprospiraceae; genus JAHDIP01. The sequence continues at coordinate 19,194 of JAHDIP010000026.1, forward strand.
GCAAAGATGTAGAAGTTTTCCATGAAGCAGATGATACCTTTGGTACTTATGTCTATAAAACCAAATCAAAAAAATACATCGTTATTGGTTCTTATGCTACACTCTCTGCCGAGTTTCGTCTACTCAATGCGGATGATCCTAATGGCGAGTTTAAAGTTTTTCAACCTAGAGAACGAAAACTTGAACACGATATCGCACACTACGGTGACAAGTTCTATATTCGGACCAATATGGGAGCTAAAAATTTCCGTTTGATGTCTACACCAGAAGATAAAACTGGCAAAGAAAACTGGACGGAAGTGATCGCTCATAGAGATGATGTTTTGTTGGAGGGAATGGAAATCTTTAAAGATTATCTAGTCTTAGAAGAACGGATAAAGGGGATTACTCAATTGCGTGTACGACCGTGGAAAGGAGAAGAACACTATATCGATTTTGGCGAAGATGCCTTCATGGCTTATACTTCAACTAATCTTGATTTTGATACAGAGATTATGCGAATCGGTTTTACTTCTTTGACTACTCCTAATTCTGTTTTCGATTATAATATGAAAACGAGAGAAAAAGTATTGCTTAAGCAACAAGAAGTGGTAGGTGGTACTTTTGATTCTAAAAATTATAGATCAGAACGCATTTATGCGACCGCTAAAGATGGCACAAAAGTTCCTGTCTCTATCGTTTATCACAAAGATTATAAGAAAGATGGCAATGGTCCTCTTCTTCTATATGGATATGGTTCTTACGGAAATAGTCTTGACCCTTACTTTAGTTCGGTTCGACTAAGTTTATTGGATCGAGGTTTTGCTTATGCGATTGCACATATTCGTGGTGGCGAAGAAATGGGCAGACATTGGTATGAAGATGGTAAGTTTTTGAAAAAGAAAAATACTTTTACCGATTTTATCGACTGTGCAGATTACTTGATTGCTAATAAATACACCTCTAAAGATAATATCTTTGCAATGGGTGGATCGGCTGGTGGTTTGCTCATGGGTGCAGTGATCAATATGCGACCTGAATTATTCAAAGGAGTCGTAGCTGCTGTCCCTTTTGTGGATGTCGTTACAACTATGCTCGACGAGTCTATTCCATTAACAACTGGTGAATTTGACGAATGGGGAAACCCAAAAGACAAAGAATATTACGATTATATCAAGTCCTATTCTCCTTACGATAATGTGGAAGCCAAAGACTATCCTGCTATGCTAGTCACTACTGGTTTGCACGATTCACAAGTGCAATATTGGGAACCTGCCAAATGGATTGCTAAATTGCGTGAACTGAAAACGGATAATAATCCACTGCTCCTAAAAACAAATATGGAAGCTGGTCATGGCGGTGCTTCTGGTCGTTTTAGACGACACAAAGAAACCGCTACTGAGTATGCATTCTTACTCGACTTGGCTGGTAAAATGGATTTGAAGGATTAAAAAAAAGAAGAGGGAAACGAGTATCTCTATTCTCATTTCCCTCTTTTTTTTTCCAAAATATTTTAAAATAAAATAGTCAGACTTAGGCAAATTATAGTTAATAGATACTCATCTTAGTAACGGCCGAAAAATAAGTTCCGTATTTTGGCTATAGAATTTTTGAGTTTAGACGAATTAGCGAAAGCTTGTGCCAGTGGCACAAAGAGTGCTGTTCAAAACACCGTTGATGCCTAGCATCAGCGAGTATTTTAAACGATGTATAGTTAAAATAATATAACACCAAGGTTTATTATTTTAATTTGCCCTAAACCCACTTCCTAAACAGCTCTTCATAAAAATTCAAAAGTTTCAATTCTTCCTTTTCCCAATTCCAATGTACCGCTCCTTTTGTGCAATTTGATTGTAACGACTGGTAAAGTTCTTCATCAGTAATCAATTCCTCTATTGCTTTCTGAATAGTGGCAGGTTTTAAATCATCTATTAAAAGACTGCATGGTATTTCTTTATTCAGTGCTTGATACTCAGGGAAATTCATATGGATAGCAGGGATACCTTCTTGGATATAATCGAATGCTTTATTGGCGAGGGAATAATAATAATTGAGACCTTTATTTTGTAAAAGGTTTAGACCGATATCTGCTTGGCAAGTGATGCTCTTTAGTTGATGTGGTTGGACATAGCCTAAAAATTGCACTTTGTTTTCCAGCTTTAGTTGTTTAGCAAGTTGTCGGAGTGCGTCAGACAAATCGCCTTCGCCAGCTAGCCACAATTCAACTCCATTAATGCTTTGTAAACTATGAAACAATTCTTCTATCCCTCGTCCATCATTCAAGACACCTTGGTAAAGTAAGACTTTGTTATGAGCATTTATTTTTTGAATAGGATAAGCTTCTTTAGCATCTGTTTCTACTTTTTTAAAGGGTACATTTCGGATGACTTCAAAATCGGTTCCGTATTGCTCTTTAAATACGTTGGACAAACTCTCACAAACAGTGTAGCAATGGCTCAAGTTTGGAATAGTAGCCTTGGCTACTCGTTCCCAAACCGCTTTCACTTTTGGTCGATTGACCACTTCTGGCACTTCAGTAAAATATTCGTGTGCATCGTAGATACATTTTTTCCCTTTCCACTTGGAAACATAGTAGCCTGCCAAAATGGTGTCTAAATCTATAGAGCAAACTACATCAAATTTTGAAAAGAGTAGAAATAAAAAAAGTCGAATGTTATACTCGATGTAAAACAATTTCCCTTTGTCAGAAAAACAAGAAAGCCGTTTTTGTTGAAAAGGTTGAGGGATAAAAGCTTTAGATTTTTTACGATGTCGCCCTATTAAAGTCACTTCATAATTCGCTTTGGCCAAACTCGTACAAATACGAATCATACGTTGGTCGTAAGTCAAATCATTCGTTACTGTAAAAAGAATTCGTTTCCTCAACAATAATTATTTAAAGGGTTAATTTACCGTCTTCTTGATTTATAATACCTTCGTCCAACATAAATTCGATGGCCTTTAACACTTTTGCTTTTCGCTTTGCAGCAAAAGAATCGACAACAGCTTCTAAAGTCAAACTTTCTCTTTTGAGTAAATACAAGATTTTATCCTTATAGCGTGCAAATTCTTCTGTACTAATATCGGATTTATTTCTTCCAAGACATACATCACAAACACCACAAATTTTAGTTTCAGTTTCTCCGAAATAATACAACAATTGTCGACTTCGACAACGCTCTTCTTCCGCATAAGCCATTACTTTTGTAATCCGTTCTAAGTGGCGTTTTTTTCGGAACTCGTAAAGCTTTGTGTCAATTGTCAAGTTATTTGCATCTATACGTTCTTGTAAGAAAAATATTTGTGGTTTATCCTTCATTGGTCGATAATCAACAATACCATCTTGTTGGATAATCTTAAGTGCATGAAATAACTCGGCTGCAGATATTTTTAAAAAACTTGCCAATTTTCGTTCATTAATGTTTACAAAATTATTAAACGCACCTTGGTAGCTCCGAAGTATCGTTTTGATGATTAAATCAAAACGCTGGTTACGCAAAAGATAATCATACATTTCATCTTTTGATACACTTACCTTTATACTTGATGGCACAAAAACAGCCTCAGATAGAACAATCCAACCACCCTGTTCTAATATTTTTAGACAGTTGAATGTTTTCATTATATCCAACTTGTAAGTCTTTGCAAACTCTATCAAATCAAAATCAAAACTATCACCTATTCCCCCACCCACAGCTAACTGAAAATAACTTCCCAATGCTCTATATGTTTGTCGAATTTCTTCTGGGCTAGGAAAAGCAGCTTCGTACTGTCCTTCTAAGTTCAAACGGTCATTCGGATTATATAAAAGTACTGCATAGGCTTTTTTCCCATCACGTCCTCCCCTCCCCGCTTCCTGAAAGTAGGCTTCCAAACTATCAGGTGCTTCCATATGTACAACTATACGTACATCAGGTTTGTCAATCCCCATTCCAAATGCATTGGTCGATACAATAATTCGAGTTTTATTATTTACCCAATCGTCTTGTTTCTGAGAACGTTCGTCAGTCGTTAATCCTGCATGATAAAAATCGGCAGCAATGTTATTTCTTTGTAAGTATTGAGCAATCAGTTTTGTTTTTTTCCGATTGCGCACATAAACAATTCCAGTCCCTTTTACTTTTTTTATAATATCAAGCATTTTGACTTCCTTGTTCTCTTCGTTCAGTACAACATAGGATAAATTTTCTCGCTCAAAACTTTTTTGGAAAACATTCTTTTCTTTGAATTCTAATTTTTCTTGAATATCTACTACAACATCTTGGGTCGCCGTTGCAGTCAAAGCCATTACTGGAGTATTAGGAATTAATTTTCGGATTTCTGCAATTTGTAAATAAGGAGGTCTAAAATCATAGCCCCATTGCGAAATACAATGTGCTTCATCAATCGCTAACAAATTCACATTCATTCGTTTGATGCGTTCAATCGCTAAATCTGTCATCAATCGTTCAGGAGAAAGGTACAACAGTTTGACATTACCATAGACACAATTATCAAACATTCGATCTATATCTCGATAATGCATACCTGAATAAATTGCAGTAGCAGAAATATTTCTACGTTGCAAATTGTAGACTTGATCTTTCATCAATGCAATGAGCGGCGAAACGACTATACAGATACCATCCATTGCTAAGGCTGGAACCTGGAAACAGATTGATTTTCCACCACCAGTTGGTAGCAAAGCTAAGGTATCTTTTCCATCCATAACCGATTGGATAATTTCTTCCTGCATCGGTCGAAAGTCGGGATAGCCCCAATACTCTTGTAATATTTTTTTTGGTGTTGTTGACACTTGTTATTTATTGAACCGCTAAGTTCGTTTTTTTTTTGCAAAAAAAATAGGTGGTCGAACGAAACGTTCAGACCACCCCACAAAAATTAATAACAATGAAATATTTTTGAGGCCTAGCACAATTGTTCTTGGCTTATATTTATTAGAAATGCGGAAGTTATTTTTTAACCGTTGCCTAACTGGCATAAAGTGCAAAGGGCATATAGTGATCATACACTCAACACATATTAGAAAACAGTCTCTAAGTACCACAAATAGCTTTAATAAAAAATATAGCCGATTACCGAGTAGTACGGGTTAATGACGTACTACTTTTCTAATATCTTCACCTAAGAAAAGTATGCTATACCTGTTTTTTGGATGGTTATTGATGTATAGTGAAAATTCTTAAAATCATACATCAAGAGTTTATCTTATTGGGAGGGATTAAAGAATTTATCTTTCACATAAGATACGATTTTTTGTCGATACAAGAAAATTAAAGACAAAAAAATACCGAAAAAAATAGGCTTAAAGAAATAGCTCTCTTGATCCGCCTTAAACAGTAGCTCGATTTTTCATATAAACAGGAAGAAAATTGCGTATGTTGAAGCCTTAACGAATAAAATTGATGATGTACTAATGTCTTACTTCGTATCAAACCTAGTAATAAAGACTTATTCATTTTGGTAGTTGCCCTAAAATAACATCTTTTAGGTATTGCTGATCCTTAGAAAATTCTTAATTTTACAACACCTCAAGTTGAGATGTTCCCCCCACCTCTCTAAGCCATCTCTTTTATCAATTCTTTACATGAATCTTATTATGAAAAACCTACTCCCTCTTTTGTTGGTTATGGTCTGCAATTTTCTACAGGCACAAATCACTTATCAAGATGCTTTTCCTAACCTAACGTTTAATTACCCAGTAGAAATACAAAACGCTGGCCTTCCAGACGACGATCGACTATTTATCGTCGAACAAGGGGGGAAAATTCGAGTACTTCAAAACCAAACAAACGCTACTTTTAGCAATCTTTTTTTAGACATAAGCAATAAGGTCAGTTTTAATCCAGGTGAAGAAAAAGGCTTATTAGGATTAGCCTTTCATCCAAATTATAATCAAAACGGTTATTTCTACGTCTTCTATACAGGAACTAACGGAGGACTGCTCGAAATGATAGTTGAACGCTATACAGTCAATCAAAATAATCCAAATCAAGCAAATCCGAATTCTGCTTGTAAAGTGCTGTCTTTCGTCAAAAACCAATTTAATTCAAACCATAATGGTGGTTCCATTTTATTTGGTTCTGATGGTTATTTATATATCTCTGTTGGAGATGGTGGTGGAGCAGGTGACCCTCAAGGAAATGGACAAAATACCAATACTTTCTTTGGATCAGTGCTTCGAATAGATATCAATACGACTTGTCCTGGCTATAGCATTCCATCTAGTAATCCATTTGCTTTTTCTGCGGGTTCACCAGAAATTTATGCTTGGGGACTTCGAAATACTTGGAAAATAAGTTACGATGCCCAAACAAATCGGATTTGGGGCGGTGACGTTGGACAAGGGCAATTTGAAGAAATCAATATTATCGAAAATGGGCGAAATTATGGTTGGAATCGTTTTGAGGCATTTAATACCTATAATTTCTCAGCCCCGAATCCAAGCAATCATGCCGTACCAACTTACTTTTACAATCATAGTCAGGGAGATCGTTCTATTACAGGAGGTTATGTATATAGAGGATCTGCAGTTACCAATAATGCACTTTCTGGAAAATATGTTTTTGCAGATTTTGTATCCGGTCGTGTATGGAGTCTTGACTATAATGCACAAACAGGAGCAACGAGTAGAACCTTTCTATTCAGAGCACAATTTAGCTGGGGTGGAGCAATACCTATCTCTAGTTTTGGAAAAGACATTAATAATGAGCTTTACTTCGCAGGCTACGGATCATCAGGTAAAATCTATAAGCTTATCAATGGTGAATCTACAGGTGGTTCTACTGTAAATGTAAATGGTGTAGGTAATTTTTGTAATGCCAACCTTCGTACAAGTGGCGCCGTCAATGCAATTGAATCAGATGGAAATGGTAATGTATATATAGGTGGACAATTTATTTCAGTTGAAAACACTTCTGCTTTTAATATTGCCCGTTGGAACGGAAATAATTGGACCAACCTAGGCAACGGCATAAATGGAACTGTCAATGCCATAACGACTACCTCAAATGGAGATGTTTATATTGGTGGGAGTTTTACTCAAATTGGTGGTGTCAGTGCCAATCATATTGCACGTTGGAATGGTTCGAGTTGGCAGGCTTTAGGTAATGGCACTAATGGTACTGTCCTTAGCCTTGAAACAGACAATTTTGATCAGGTTTATGCTGGAGGCACTTTCACAAACGTTAATGGTTTTCCAGCAAATAATATAGCAAAGTGGAATGGAACATGGAGCAATTTAGTTGATGCCCAAACAGGTGTTATTGGAACCAATAATGAAATTCGTTCTATCGATTTTGACGAAAATAATATCATGTATGTTGGTGGCAATTTTGGTTCAGCAGGAGGCAAAACAGCTAGCCGAATCGCTACCTGGGATGGTAGTCTTTGGGGCACACTTGGAAGTGGAACAAGTGGCTTTGTTCAAGCGATTGCTATTTCTCCTACATACGTATATGTCGGTGGCAATTTTACGATTGCAGGTGGTACTACTGTAAATAGAGTTGCCAGATGGAACAGATTTTCTTTTCAATGGGAGACCATTGAAAATGGATTGTCTGGAAATGTAAATGCCTTACATTGGGATGGGAATTATTTATATGCTGCTGGTTCGTTTTCCTCTGCGCTAAATACAGGTGGGCAATCTAATATAGTTGTCAATTCGTTAGTTCGATGGAATAATGGTGCTGGTTGGGATGCAATGGGACCTGGAACAAATGTCGGAGTCGATAATTTAATCAATGCCATTGAAGCTCATAATGGTCAATTATACATCGGAGGAATCTTCAATACGGCTGGTGTCAATGATAATAGAAATATTGCTTTATGGGATGCCAATGATTGTACAACCAATAATTGTAGCAACCAAGGTGGCGATTCGGATGGTGATGGTGTTTGTAATAATCAAGATTGCCAACCTAATAATCCTAGCTTTCCTGCCACTCCTGGAAGCTCCTGCAATGATTTTAACCAAAATACCGTAAATGATGTAATCACTTCGGATGGTTGTTCTTGTCAAGGTACCACATCAAGTGCTGGTTGTTCTGTTTCGACAGGCAACTGCTCCATTACTATCAGCGGGTTAAATAGTGGTAATATAGCAAAAGTATTTGATGCCAATTTTCAAGAAATTTGGGCCTGTAGTCCGTGGAATAATAACCCATGTAATGCTACTGAAATATTTACAGATTTAGACAATGGAACCTATTATGTAGAAGCCTGTGGCACTGGTCTTGTTCCTTATTCTATCATCGGTTGTGGTCAAGTAGACCCATGCGCTGGGCAAGGTGGCGATTCGGATGGTGATGGTATTTGTGATAATCAAGATTGTCAACCTACAAATGCGTCATTGCCTACTAGCCCTGGAACTCCTTGCAATGATTTCAACTCAAGTACAATAAATGATGTTATTACTGCGGATGGTTGTTCTTGTCAAGGTACTTCTACAAATGCTGGTTGTACTGTTACTACAGGAAACTGTTCAATCAGCATCACTGGTGCTAATACGGGTACTTATGCCAAAGTTTTTGATGCTGCATACCAAGAAATTTGGGCCTGCACTCCTTGGAATAATAATCCATGTAATGCCATCGAAACCATTACAGATTTAGACATTGGAACCTATTATGTAGAGTCTTGTGGTTCTGGTTTGGTTCAGTATTCTGTTAGTGAATGTGGTCAAACAAATAGTAGTTGTACCGTCTCAACAGATAATTGTTCGATTACCATTACAGGAGCAAATAACGGTACCTATGCTAAGGTTTTTGATGCTGCCTATCAAGAAATTTGGGCCTGCGCCCCTTGGAATAATAATCCCTGTAATGCCACTGAAACTGTCAATAATTTAAGTACTGGAACGTATTATGTTGAATCTTGTGGTTCTGGTTTGGTTCAGTATACTGTTAATGATTGTGGTCAAACGAATACTGGTTGTACGGTCTCAACGGGTAACTGTTCGATTACAATTTCTGGTGCGAATAATGGTACCTATGCAAAAGTATTTAATGCTGCCTATCAAGAAGTTTGGGCGTGTAGCCCTTGGAATAACAATCCTTGTAATGCGACAGAAACTATCAACAACTTAAGCAATGGCACCTATTATGTTGAATCTTGCGGCTCTGGTTTGGTTCAGTATAGCATTAGTACGTGTAATCAAAATTTAATTATTGATGGATTAAAAACATTAGAAGCGAAGGCTGCTTTTGGTCAAAAGACAGATTTGAAATGGTATATCGCTCAAAAAGAAGCACCTCAGATTAAGCAATATCTAATTCAACATAAGACCTCTGCCGATTTTCTATTCAAAGACATAGCGGGTATAGACGCTACTGATTTAGTTGGAATTGAACAATACAGCTATACCCACCATCAAGCAGCAATTGGAGACAATTATTATCGGATTAAAATTACTTTCGATGATGGAGAAATAGAGTATACAACAGTAGAAATAGTTCGCTTCTATGAAAAGTCCGCAAGCATATCAATTAGTCCGAACCCTGCGGATGATCTACTCAATATCGATTTGTCTGATTTTGAGGAAATTCCTGTTCGATGTTTTATTAGCAAAATAAACGGAGAAAAAATTGCTTCCTATGATTTTGATAAAACACATCATGCCATTGAAGCAATTAACTTAGTTAATTATCAAAATGGAATTTATCTAATCTATCTCCAACCTGAAGGCCATAAAGAAGTGACCCAGCAATTTGTGATTATGAAAGATTACTAAGTAACGGTCAAATAATAACTTCCCGATTTGTGGCTGGTATTTTAGAGTTAATATTTCGTCGAAAATACTCGTGATAGCTGGGCTATCACTGCGTTTTTCTCCTTATCTAAACTCAAAAATTCTATAGCCAAAATGCGGAACTTATTTTTTACCCGTTACTAAGAAATAGGTAGCGATAATGAACAATAAAAACGGGGTAAAGAAACTAGTTTCTTTACCCCGTTTTTATTGTTCATTACAAGATTACTAAAAATCACAACCTTGTTTTCTTCTACCTCTGTTACGTGCTCCTACCAATCCATTATCTAAGAAGTTGTAAGAAAGTGTAACACCTCCAATAAAGTACCAATCATCGTTATCAGGATCTCCACGTCGTGCACCAGTTTCAACAGATACAGGTTCAGTGTTTAGGTATTCACCAGTACGATTTGCAAGTAGTGCAGATAACTCTCCATTGCCAGCCTCAAGTTCAGAGTATTCTACATAATTAGTACTTACATCATCTAAATAATCTGTAAATGTTTTACGTAGACCTAATTCGATACCTACGGTCCATTTATCGTTGATCGCATACTTTGCACCAATTCCAAATGGAATAGATAATTGAGTTGTAGCATATTTAGTATCAAAATCAGGCATTCCTTGCCCTTCAGTACCTAGTGGTTGCAATTCGACCCATTCGCCATTATACCAAGCTTTTGGGTTGTAATTGAAAACAGCCACACCAGCAAATAGATATGGTGAGAAAATTCGTTCTAAGTTATAAGGTTGAAACCCTAAGATATTCCATTCTCCTGTCAATCCAACTTCTAGGATATGAGATTTAAAACTAAGGTTACGCTGACGACGCGCTTCTGTAGTTGATTCAGAATCATCACCTGATAAAGAACCATAATTGACGCCTAATTTTACAGCGAATGAGTTATTAATATTGTACCGACCAAATACACCAAATGCGGCATGTGTCTCACCTACACTTAGTTTTACTGTATTAGGAGCCAAATCACCTTCGTAATTGGAAACACCAACTAATAATCCTGCTTCAAAATGCTGTGCTTGTACAACTGTAAGAGGTAAAAGCGCTAGTAATAAAATTAAAATTCGACTAAACATGGAATAAAATATTTGTTTATGTATAAAATTTTCTAAAAATAGAATCATTCCCATTTTGGAAAGCTCTTCTAAGTTTAGAATGAAAAGATATTCAAAAGTAACGCTATTTGATTATTTTTAATTACTTCAAGACCTACTAAAATAATTTTTTCTTTAATATTTGACCAAAAAAGGGGATTTTGGCTACAAAATAGGTTCAGATGGTAAACTATCTGCTGTAATCATGCCATTCGTCTAAAAGATCATACCTATTCGTCTAGTATAATCAAATAAATAGTCTAAAACTTATAATAATCGTTGATATTTCTGCTATTTTTGGGAAATTTTGAGATTGCCTCAAACGTTTTGATAAAGATTAACAGAAATTGGTCAATTTCAAAACAAATTTTAAGAAAATAATATATAATCTAAACGCAATTAAAATGAAGATAAAAATTCTATGGATCGCCTGTTTTGCTTTTGCTTTTTCGGCAGCAAACGCACAGGACAAAGCACCTGAAAATTGGTTTAACCTTGATAAAGCCGCTGATAATGTTCAAGGTGTAAGCACTGAAAAAACTTACCAATCACTACTTAAAGGTAGAAAGTCAGAAACAGTTATTGTTGCTGTTATTGATGGAGGAGTTGACCCAGAACACGAAGACCTTAAAGATGTGATGTGGGTTAATCCTGGAGAGATCGCTGGCAATGGAAAAGATGATGATGGAAACGGTTATATCGACGATGTACATGGTTGGAATTTTATCGGTGGTAAAAATGGTAAAAGTGTTAATGAAGAAACATTAGAAATTACTCGTTTAGTTGCCAAGTACCGCAAAAAATTTGGCGATCAAGATGGTTCTAAACTAAGCGGAAAGGATGCAAAAGATTTTGCGTACTTCAAAAAAATTGAAAAAGAAGTTGAAGAAAATCGTGCTGGCGCTGTTGAGCGTTTGGCTGAAATGGAAGGTACCAAAACGATGATCATCGGTGGTCTTGATGCCGTTGCAAAAGCTTTAGGTGACAAGCCATTGAACCTCGAAAACGTAGAAGGGCTTGATGCTGGTGAAGATCAAAACTTAGCTGTTGGTATGCGTATTTTAGGTCGTGCACTTGCAGGTGGTGAAGAAGTTGGTAGTATTGACGAAGTAAAAGAGTCTGTTTTAGAACAAATAAAAGGTGGCGTTGAATATTTCAACTCTCAAGCAAACTATCACTACAATCCTGATTTTGATCCTCGTAGTATCGTTGGTGACAATTACGCTAATCAAACAGAAAAATACTACGGTAATAATGACATCAAAGGACCTGATGCTTTGCACGGAACGCACGTAGCTGGTATCATTGCTGCGATTAGAAATAATGATAAAGGAATGGATGGTGTAGCAGACAATGTTCGCATTATGGGTGTACGTGCTGTACCTAATGGTGATGAGCGTGATAAGGATGTTGCTAATGCAATTATCTATGCAGTTGATAATGGTGCTTCTATCATCAATATGAGTTTTGGAAAAAGTTATAGCTGGAACAAAACGATTGTTGACAATGCGGTGAAGTATGCAGAGAAGCATGATGTACTTTTGGTACACGCTGCTGGTAATAGTTCTGAAAATACTGATGTAGAAAATAATTTCCCTAGAGATAAATATGATAAAGCTGGTTTATTCAAACCTAAGAATTGTAGAACGTGGTTAGAAATTGGTGCTTTATCTTGGAAACCTGGTGAAGATGCTACTGCTCGTTTCTCTAATTTCGGAAAAGTAAATGTAGATATTTTTGCGCCTGGTGTTGATATTTATGCAACAGCTCCTGATGGTGAGTATGCTAGCTTAAGTGGTACAAGTATGGCTTCGCCTGTTACTGCTGGTGTTGCAGGTATTCTTCGTTCTTACTTCCCTGAACTTTCTGCTCGTCAGGTAAAAGATATTATCATGACTTCTGCTGTACCTGTAACGTACAAAGTGAAGCAACCTGGTGAAAAAACTACAGTTAACTTTAGTTCTCTTTGCCAAACTGGTGGAATCGTTAGTGCTTACAAAGCTGTAGAATTAGCGATGAAAACTAAAGGAAAAAGAAAAATGAAACGTCTTAAAGCTGGAGCGAAAGCTTTAATTCCTTAGTCGTTATGATATAGACCACTGCGCTGTCAGAGGTCAAATTGTTTAAGCAAAGCTTAAACGGAGAGAGGTCAGAACACATATATTGTGAATCTGACCTCTCTCTATTTCAGCAAAGCTGAAATGTTCTGACTTCTGGTAGCTCAGCGATCTTAAAGCTTCAATCAATCACATTCTTCCTCGTTTCCAATATACAAGCAAACAGAATAAAAACTAAAAAGATTAGTATACTATACATCTCCACATTATTAATCCAACCATATTCAACCACACCAATTTTATCTCTAATAAACATACCATAGTCTTGGGCAATAATTGGGTAACTATATGGATAGTACACTGCTAAAGGGTTATTCACAGAACCCAAAATAATACCAATAATAAATGCTACTATTCCAAAACCTGCCGGAATTAAAAATCCTTTGAAACGGAGACTTAAAAAATATTGAATGCCTATAACTCCAAGTGTCGCTAAAAAAGTATGAGCTAATGTTTTGAAAAAAATAAAGATTGGAATCTTATAATAATTAAATTCCAACTCAGGTAATAAAAAATTGAGCAGATAAGCACAAGCGATTAATCCAATAATCAAAATAAATAGGGTAATTAAAATGACTAATAAGAGACTCAATAATTTGCTAAAAAAAACGGCAGCTCTACTAGTAGACACTGTATACTGTTGTTTCCATCCTTTTGCTTGATGCTCTATATAAACGGCCGCACTTATAAAAAGAACAACAAATGGAATAATCATAAAAACGGAAAAAATAGCCGCAGATGCTGTTTTAATTTTCAACCATGGACTTCTTCCCAATGTTGCTACCGAATTGACATCAATATAATGTGATGTAAAGACAACTAATAAAATGGCAAACACCACAGTAGCACAAAGCCATAATATAGGTAGGTATTTTAGTTTGATTAATTCTGCTTGTATTGATCTAATTAAAAACATAGCTTACAGTTCTTTGTTGACAGATAAAAATAATTTTTCTAAGTCGCTTCTTTGATGTATAATTTCATAAACAGCAATCCCCTCTCCTACTAGTTTCTTAACAATTACAGGTAACTCTCTTTCATGTGTTACACTAAGTTTGATGTACCGATCTTCGAGTTGTGTTTGATATTTAGCATCAATCAAATTGAATGCTTTTTGCTGTTCATCTACCCGAAGAAGAATTTCTAAATTTTGTTGTTTCAATGCTTGTAGTTCATTCATGCTTCCTTCAAAAACGATCTTTCCATCTTTCAATATTCCTATTCTTGTTACCAATTTTTCTACCTCAGTTAGCATATGACTTGACAATAAAATTGTCTTCCCCTCGTCTCTTAAACGATGCAACAGATTTCTTAAGTCGATAATTCCTAGCGGATCAAGTCCATTGGTAGGTTCATCTAAAATAAGAATTTCAGGATCGTGCAATAATGCAATCGCTAAACCTAAGCGCTGTTTCATACCAGTTGAAAACGCTTCTGTTTTCTTTTTCTTCGCTTCCGTTAAACTTACTAATTCCAATACTTCGTCTATTCGTTGAGTGGAAATATTAAAATACTTTGACCAAATGCGCAGATTATCTTTAGCAGAAAGATGAGGATATAAAGAGGCATTTTCTATCATAGAGCCAATAGTTCGTAATTGCTCAGGATAGGCTTGTTTCGTATCTGTACCATTCACATAAATGGTTCCTCTTTGTGCTTTTAAAAGTCCTAAAACCAAACGGAGAGAAGTCGTTTTCCCTGCCCCATTTGCTCCCAAAAAACCATAAATGCTCCCCTTAGGAACCGTAAGATTGACATCATTTAAAATGAATTCATCTTTTCGATACCCAAAAAATAAATGTTCTAGTTGTATAGCTGTCATTTAGTTCCCTTCTTTTAAGTTCTTGATTATTAAAATTGATTTTTTCATCAAGCGTTCGTTTCGACCTTTGGTAAAATTGATCGCAAAACTACTATTATAAGCAGGTACATGAAGCATTGACGTTCCCCATAATCCATTGTGCAAATAAGCCTGTTCGCCATAAATAGTCACTCCCCAAAAACCATAACGATAGTCTTTGTGTCGTCTATTCTCTTCTGGTTTATAAGAAGACGCATAAACGGGTTTGGTCAACATCAAATCTAAGGTCGATTTTTTGTCAAATACTTCACCATTGAATAATGCGTGTATAAATGTTGACAAATCTTGCGTAGTCGAAACCAGTCCTCCTCCACCATACAAATCATTAGAAGGATCCCAAGTGGTAACATCTAAACGTTGAAAATAACGATGAACGGGAGTACTCATATTACTCGGTTCTTCTTCTAGGCTTTCTAGCCAAGTATGATTTAATTTTAGCTTATCAAATTTTAATAAGTCTCTTAAACCTCTTGCTAAATCACCTTCAAAAAAAGAAGCTACAATTTCACCTAATAAAATATAACCAGTATCTCCATAATCATATTTTTCACCTGGTTCACCAACTTTCGTTCCCCAACGCATAGCTCCATCTAGTTGCGCTGTTCGTGTCCATCTTTTTTGAGGTGAAGCAGTTGTAGTACTTATGTATGGACTATCCTTTCCCATCGCATAATCGTACAAGCCACTAGTATGGTTCAAGCAATGTTTAATCATTATCTTATCTGCTTGGTATCCACCATTTTTTATAATCTTTAAATGTTCATCTGAAATATATTTACTGATCGGCTCTTCTATATTTAGAGAATCCATTTCGTGTAAACGTAGAATTGCAGTAGCTACAAATGACTTAGTGATACTTGCAGTTCTGAACGGTTGATCAACACTCAATTTTTGGTCTTTTTCTATACTATCATAGCCTTTTGCTCCAGTCCAAATTTTGGTCAAACTAGGCGAATTGACACTCATCGACACACCACAAATATTTCCATAAGAATCATCTATAGCTTCTTGAAGCAAGTCATCAAAAGTTGATTCTACATCTTCTTTCTTAGGATTGGTACTAACTGTTTCATAGCAAGATGAGAAAAGAAAAAGACTTAGTAAAAGTAGGCAATATCTTGAGTTCATATTTTATATCTTAAAGATTTCTTACTCCAAAGATGGGGAAAAAGATTTGGTATCCATTGTAAATTTTCGTCACAAAACACAGAATCAAAATAAAAGCGAAAATAAAAAGTTATTTATTCCAATTATCATTTACATCGGTCGATAGGTTCTCAGACCTGGAGTATTCAATAATTGTTGAGGAGTGAAATTGGTGTAGCGTTTAATCTCTTTTATAAAATGGCTTTGGTCATAGTAACCATATTTTTCTACATAGTGTAACCAATCGTTATTTTGGCTATCATAGATTTCTTCTACAGCTTGTTTGTATCGCCTCAAGGTTTGGTACTTCTTAGGCGTCATTCCTGTTTCTTTTTTAAAGTATCGCTCAAGAGTCGAATAAGAATAGTTTGTTCGATCAAGCATAGACTGAATCGTTTTATGCTGATCTGATTCTTCAAAAACATCTGTGATAAAACCTACCCTATTTTCATCCAATTTGGAAAACAGCCAATCATCTAAGATATTGACGATTTCATCCTCATTTTTATTTTTCAGGTAAGCAGTTAAACTAGCTATCTCTTTTCCAAAAACTAAATCGGCATCACAAATCGAATTTTTCATTAAATCCTTAGCAGTTACCTTTACAAATGGTTGAAGCGAAGCGATAGCTTTTGGCTTAAATTGGATGATTACAAAAGATCGGATAAAAGAGGTGTTGAATAAAAATTCCTTATCGATATGACTTGCCAATAAACTTTTATTGGTACTATGCGTTTTTCCTAAATATGAATAGTGCAATATTCCATCAATAACCAAAATCATTTCAGGACGAATACCAGGATACGCATAAACATTGTCCACAGACTTAAACAAAGCAGAAGAGTCATTTATGATCCAATAATGGTCGATGTGTTTAGTTAATTCTTTATATTTTGGTAAATATTTCAGTGGAGCCTTTTTTAACGAATGATAACATCTTCTAAGTATTCTTCACCCAATTCCTTATTAAGAAGGGTTAAGATTTTATCTTTACTGTAATTCAATTCTTGTTTTAGTGGAGCTGATTCTATATTAATGTATACTTTTTTTCCTCTCATATAGATATTAGAGGTGTAGTTACTTATGCTGGTTCCCATCAGTCTGGGCCAAGCTTCTTGTATCTTGGTGCTGTATAATTTTGGCTTTAGCCGTTTATTATTCATCATCTGTTTGAGAACATCCCCTAATATCTGGTCGTTGTGTTTTTTCATTCTTCAATATACTAATTTTAAACTTTACTTTTTCAACTTTAACATAAAGAGAGGATAAATCCTCTAGTAAGAAGTCATCACAATTGCAAATTCGTCGGCATCGCAAGTAGCTTTAAGGCTTTGTACAATTCCATATAAAACACTTAAGCTTCTATAATCGTAAACTAAAGATTGATATTTATTATCTCTTTCAGATTTCGAGATATCCATTTGAAGTATTTCCATCATTTTAATTAAAGCACTTTCGAGCGTACGATACCTTGCCCAATTTTCATACTGCTTATATTTCGGATCATAAAATTGACAATCATCATCTCTGCAAGAAATTCCAACAGCATAGTAATCATCAGGTATATTATCACCCACTCGTTCAATATAATCATCTACCTCATAGCCCATAAAATTACCTTTCAATGCTTTTAATTCATTGTCGGTAAAGGTTAGTCTTTTCGCCTGTCTATCATCAATTTCAAAACGCTCAATGATTTCGATACTATACGCTTTAGCATTCAATAATCTATAACTAAGGCTTGCATCTTCCTCTGTGTATATGGTTTTTTCAAAACACAATTTCCCTTCATTCTTTGCAAAAACACCAATGTATTGAGCTATCAATAAATTAGGTAATACTAGTAAAATTAGGATCGTAAAATAATTTTTCCTCATAATTTAAACATTTTCCGAATGCACCACTTCTCCATCTTTGATCACAAATTTTTTAAAGTCTGTATTAAACCGTTCCACGATACTTGCAATTCTGCTTTCATGGGTATCCGTAATAAAAACTTGACCAAAGTGCTGATCTATTAAAAGCTCAAGCAAACGTTCTACTCTAGAGTTATCTAACTTATCAAAAATATCATCCAATAGTAAAATTGGCTCTTGCCCTTTTTCTTTGTACAACAATTCATACTGTGCCAGTTTGAGTGCCAACACAAAAGACTTTAGTTGCCCTTGTGAGGCAAAACGTTTCAGCGGATGACCATTAATCTGAAAAGCCAAATCATCTCGATGTATCCCTGCAGTAGTGCGCTGCATAATACGGTCTTTTTCTGCATTCTGTACCAACCAAGTTTCCATATCGCCTTCATGCAGAGCAGAATCATAAAAAATATTGACCACTTCTTTATCAGTACAAATAGATTTGTAATAGTCTTCTAGAAAGGGGATAAACTGTTCAATAAATTGACTTCGTTTTTTATAAATAATAGCTGAAGGTTCCAGCAATTGTTCATTATAAGTTGATATGAGCACATGATTAAAGTAGCCTGTTTTACCTGCTTCTTTTAAAGCTGCATTACGTTGTTTTAGCACTTTATTATAAGCAATCAACGCATCGAGATAAGTGCTATCTAGTTGAGAAATAGTATTGTCTAAAAATCGCCTACGTTCTTCCGATCCACCAGTAGCCAATAAGGTATCATCTGGCACAATGATAACAACAGGCAACAAACCAATATGCTCAGACAATTTTTTATAGGGCTTATCATTGCGCTCAATATCCTTCTTTTTTCGGGGCATAACCTTCGCCACGATTTTCTCAAATTTACCAGACAATTCGAACAATCCTTCCAAACGAAAAAATGATTCTTCAAAACGAACCACATTGATATCATTAATACCCAAGTTGCTTTTACACATACAGAGGTAATAAATGGCATCTAACAAATTAGTCTTGCCCATTCCATTCTTACCAACAAAACAGTTTAATCGATCAGAGAAGGTCAATTCCTGAAAGGCATAATTTCTAAAATTAGTAAGTTTTAATGTTTCTAAATGCAAATCTCTTTTTCTTGAATATTGTTTATTATAAATTATTCTAATCAATAATTTTATAATTCAATCTTGTGGCTGTATATTTGGCAATAATACTTAAAAAATAGCGAAGATTCGCATTAGAAAAAAAGAAGATGGATCAAATACTTGCAAAAGCAAAAAAAACTAGAAATAGTAAACCTAAGCACAACAAAGCTACTTACCTCAAATGGTACGAAACGATGTTGCTTATTCGCCGTTTTGAAGAACGTACATTGATGATGTACGGTCAACAAAAAATTAGAGGTTTTTGCCACGTTTATATCGGTCAAGAAGCCATTGCCGCTGGTTTAGTAACTGCTCTGACACCAGACGATGCCGTCGCTACGGCTTATCGCCAACACGGTTTGGCCCTTGCTAGAGGAATTTCTCCAAATGCTTGCATGGCTGAATTGTATGGCAAAGTAACTGGTTGTGTAAAAGGTAAAGGTGGTTCGATGCACTTCTTTTCGAAAGAAAAACGCTTTTTTGGAGGAAATGGAATAGTTGGCGCTCAAATACCTATTGGTACAGGAATCGCTTTTGCTGAAAAATATAGAGGAACTAAAAACCTTTGTGTTACCATGTTTGGTGATGGTGCTGCTCGTCAGGGAGCCTTATTTGAGTCATTTAATATGGCGATGACCTGGAAAATTCCCGTTTTATATATTTGTGAGAACAACCACTACGCTATGGGTACTTCGGTAGAACGTACAAGTAATGTACACGATATCTATCGTATTGGTGCCGCTTTTGATATGCCAAGTGAGGAAGTAAATGGTATGAACCCAGAAGATGTGCACGATGCACTCGAACGAGCGGCGAAGCACATCAGAGCAGGAAAAGGTCCTTACTTCTTAGAAATAAAAACATACCGTTATAAAGGTCATTCTGTTTCTGATCCCGCCAAATATCGTACAAAAGATGAGGTGAAGGAGTACAAGGATATTGATCCTATAAAAGTGACCGAAAAACGTATGTTAGAGCACAAACTTGCCAGTGAAGCAGAGATAAAAGCCATAAAAGACAAGGTAAAAGCTACGGTTGATGAAGCTATTGCTTTTGCAGAATCTTCGGCTGATCCTACTGCCGATCAGCTCTATGAAGACAACTATTTGCAAGAAGATTATCCTTTTTTGACATAAGAAAGTTTTCAAATAAAGGTTTTTTATGAAAATCACGCATTAAACCAAAAGTTTATGTATTTTTGCGTCGATTTTTTTAGAACTATAAACGAAGCTTTACGTATAAAGCCTAGTTACCAACTAAAAACATAAAAAAGGATAAAAACTTAACTAATGGCAAGACGTAATAGAAACCGAAGACAAACTCAATCTGAAGATACTTTAGTAGATGTTGTAGAAGTAAAAGATCAGGCGCAGGGATTTTTAGAGGCTAACCAGAGTAAATTAATGGGAGGGCTTCTCCTTTTTGTATTGCTTATAGGTGGTATTTTTGCATACAAAAACATCTATAAAGGTCCTCGTGAAAAAGATGCTACTGAGCAAATGACGCAAGCGCAATATCAATTTGAAAGAGATTCGTTCGCTTTAGCATTGACTAATCCAGGTGGTGGCTTTAGCGGATTTGTTGATATCATCAAGGATTATAGTGGTACTGCTGCTGCTAATTTAGCGCATTATTACGCTGGTGTTTCTCATCTTCACTTGGGTCAATATGATGCAGCTTTAGATTACTTAAACGATTTTAGCCCTGCTGGAAATATCACTGGTATCATGAAATATGGAGTAATGGGTGATGTTTATTCTGAAAAAAATGATTTAGATCAAGCAATGAACTATTACCAAAAAGCTGCAAATGCTGGTAATAATGACTTACTTACTTCATACTACTTAAAGAAAATTGGTCTACTTCACGAAAAAAATGGAAATTTCCAAGATTCAAAAGCTAGTTACGAAAAAATAAAAACAGAATTTCCTACTTCTCCTGAAGGTAGAGATATCGAAAAATATATTTCTCGCGTAGCTGCTAGATTATAAAATTCATACTTATTTGTATAAGTAAAAAAAGGTAAGGTTTGCGTAAATCTTACCTTTTTTTGTATAAACTATTAAGACATGGCTAGTGCTTTAAAAAATCTTTCCACTTACAATACGGACAATATGCCTTCGGCTAGCGACATGAAGTTTGGTATTGTCGTTTCTGAATGGAATACTGAAATTACACACGCTCTTTACGAAGCTTGCTTCGACACCTTGATCAAACATGGTGCTAAAGAAGAAAATATTCATACCATACAGGTTCCTGGTACATTTGAGTTGCCAGTAGGCGCACGTATTTTGTATGGTAGTAAAAAAGCTGATGCAATAATTTGTTTAGGTTGCGTTATCAAAGGAGAAACATCTCATAATGAGTATATCAATAATGCTGTAGCAAATGGTCTTACTCAACTTAGCATTGCGTTAAGCATTCCGTTCATTTTTGGAGTACTTACACCTAATGACGAACAGCAAGCGAAAGATCGGGCTGGTGGTAAATATGGAAATAAAGGAGTAGAAGCTGCTACGACTGCTATCAGAATGGTGAATATTAATAAACAACCAGATTTTACAAAATCTAAAATTGGTTTTTCTTTATAAGCATGGCAACTATGAAATTAAGTACTTTAGATACCGGCTTTTTCAAATTAGATGGTGGCGCTATGTTTGGTGTAGTCCCCAAAAGCATGTGGAATCGGATCAATCCTGCCGATGAAAATAATATGTGTACATGGGCCATGCGTTGTCTTTTAATAGAAACAAATACTCGTAAAATAGTAGTTGATACCGGTATTGGCGATAAGCAAGATGCCAAATTTCGTTCGCACTTTGAGCCACATGGAGAAGCCAACTTACTACATTCTTTAAAAGAAAAAGGTCTTCAAGCTGAAGATATTACCGATGTCTTTCTTACTCATTTACACTTTGATCATTGCGGAGGCGCATTGACTAAAAACGAAAAAGGCGACATCGTACCTGCTTTTCCAAATGCCATTTATTGGTCTAACCAAACGCATTTTGATTGGGCAATGACGCCCAATCCGAGAGAGAAAGCTTCTTTCTTGAAAGAAAATTTTCTCCCCCTACAAGAAGCTGGTAAAATAAAATTTATCGAACATCGGGAAGGTATCGAGTGGCTACCTGGTATCAATATTCGTTTTGTAAATGGACATACAGAAGCTATGATGATGCTCCAAATTAATACCGGCAAACAAACCGTTATTTATTGTGCAGACCTTATCCCTTCTTCTGGCCATGTAGGTCTACCCTATGTAATGAGTTACGATTTACGTCCATTGGTAACTATGGAAGAAAAAAAGCAGTTATTATCAGAAGCTGTAGCCAATGATTATGTCCTTTTCTTTGAGCATGATCGAACAGTAGAATGTGCCACTGTTTTACAAAATGAACGAGGTAAATTTAAATTAAACAAACAATTTGACCTTGCTTCCCTTTCTAAAACTTTATAATTTGTGTGGTTTGAAACCAGTTTTTTTTTCACTTCTCATTTTCCTTTTATCTTATTTCCCTTGCCAAGCGCAGTACAAACTCAATGATCATTTTGGGGCTCAATTTGGATTATCCTTAAGCTTTGGTACACATATCAATCGACTTGGTATAAGTCTAAAAGGCTTTTATGTAAATGGTTCTTTCCAAAGTAATTTTGTTGCCAATGGTTTTTATAATTTTAAAACTATTGGTTCCGAAAAATCAACTTGGGAGTCAATGCTTAGTCTTGGTTTGACACTAGGTATGGGAAAAAGAGATGCTTCCAATATTTCTAACTTTATCCGACAAGTTGGCAATCAGACAAGTCATAATAGTTCGATAACTTACGCATACAATTATTATTTTGATCAAATTAAAACTTCGCAGGCAGCAGGAACCTTAGGTTTTTCTATTGGTAAGTTTAGTATGATTTTCGAAAATGATCTTTTGGGCTTTAAACTACAAGACAAATATCGAACAGGTGGTCTTGGCTATTATTATGAATATGATGATAACCTCTTTGGAATTTTCACATCCATGTGGACAGGTGATCCCTATTTTAGAATCTTTGAAGATTGGGTAAAAGATACCGACTACCCTTCTAATGCTGGTTATATGGATACTAGTACCGTTCCTTATGGTTCTTCTTCTGTTGGAATTTTAGCTGTTACTTTTGAGCGTCGTATGGATTTCGAACAATATATTGGTGGCTCTATCGGAATTGATGCCGACATTATTAGGCATACATTCCAAAATAAATTTATACATGATTCTAAAATACTGCCGCTAAATTGGGGGAAATTTAAAAACCCACATATCCCTATGATTGATACGGAAGGCAAACCTTATCTTTTTAAAGAGGATCAAAAGATTAGACCTTCTCGTTTTTTTGGTCAAGTCTTTTCAAATAGCACTCCTTTTTATTAAAAAACTTGCAAACCCTACTCTATTAAAACTATGAATACCAATACAATCCTTACCATTTTCTTTGGCATTTTAGTATTGATAAGTTGCCAACAAGCT
>JAHDIP010000259.1:0-1986 GCA_020630735.1 Saprospiraceae bacterium
AGCCTTGCACTCGACCAAGAACCTGTTGATTGTTATGACAATGAAACAGGAACAGCTATGGTAACAACCGTAACAGGTGGTACACCAAACAGCGATGGCAATTATAATTACCTCTGGTCAACAGGAGGTACAGCAATCGAAGAAAATAATCTCGCTAGTGGTACTTACAGAGTAACTGTTATTGACGATAACAATTGTCAAATGGTCGATAGTATTACTGTAGCGAGTCCTGACGAATTAGTCATTGACTCTACTGACTTGACACATATCGCTTGCCACGATGAAGCAAGCGGTAGTATCAATCTTCAAATTGAAGGAGGGAATGAAAATTATATCATTTCATGGAAAGGAGAAACAGAAGGAAGCACTTCTATACCAGAGAATGATTACACCATAAGCAATTTGGCTAGTGGTACTTATTTGATAGAAATAACCGATACTGAAGGCTGTACAATTTCTGAACAGGTCGAACTCACACAACCTAGTTCCGCTCTCAATGTTGCTTTGACCGATGATAGTGAGACCTTGATTTGTAATGCAACAAGCTTAGGTTATCTTTCTGTACAAACTACAGGTGGCACAGGTAGCTATACCTATGAGTGGGGCAATGATCAAGGCTTAAATTTACAAGGACATGTTTTTCAATATACTACTTTACAAAATATTCCTACTGGTAATTATTCTGTTTCTGTAACGGATGTAAATGGATGTGAAACCATTGAAAACTTCTTAGTCGAATATAGAGAAAGTTTTACCGTAGATATTTCAGGTGATTCGATTATTTGTGACAAAACCTCCACTACGCTATCTGTCGGAAGCGGTTTTGAACAGTATCAATGGTCGAACTCCATTACTCCTCTTTCACAGGAAATAGGTCATAGCATCACTATTGAAGAAGCTGATACCTATCAAGTAATCGTAACAGATGAATCTGGTTGCACCGCTACTAGTACATTCGATCTTACAGTATCTCCTTTACCTATTGCCAATGCGGGCGAGGATATGACTTTAGATTGTGCCAACGAAATGATTACCTTAAATACAGAAAGTCCTTTAAGTCTTGACATCGAATATCTTTGGGAAACGGCTAACGGAAGTATTGTAACGAATGCTACTACAGCTAACCCTAGCGTAGACCAAGCTGGTACTTATGTTTTAACCGTTGATGATGGTCTTTGTATTGCTTCTGATACAATGATGGTTAATAATAATCAATTACAAGCTGAGGCACAAACTCAACAAGCATCTTGTAATGGCGAAGAAGATGCCTCTATTACTATCGAGGCTGCTGGTGGTAGCTCTGACTATGAATATAGTTTGGATGGTGTAAGCTTTCAGTCCTCTCCTGTATTTGACAGTCTATCCGCTGGCGAATATATCGCTATGGTGCAGACAGAAGATTGTATGATTAGTTTGGATGCCATCACTATTGATGAAACCGAACCAATAGAGCTTGAACTTGGAGATGATGTTACCGTTAATCTTTTTGATACTTATACCATAGAAATAGAAACAATCAATGCCGCAGATCCTGTTAGTTATGAATGGTCGCCAAGCGAACTATTAAACTGTGCGGACTGCCCTAGTCCTGAAGTGTTAGCTACTCGAAAAACTACTTTCCAATTAATGATAACAGATGCAAATGGCTGTACAGCTATTGACGAAATCACCATCGACTTCGAAGGCATTTTCATCCCTGATGTATTCACACCAAATGATGATGGCGTAAATGATGATTTCGATATTATCGGCATTGATCATTTCCCTGAAAATCATATTACCATTTTCAATCGTTGGGGAGAGATTGTTTTCGATAAGGAACACTACGAACAAGGACCGCCTTGGGATGGTACTTATAATGGTAAACTATTGCCTGATGCGACTTACTACTATATTCTTCGAATGGATACGAGCGAAGGGGAAGTCAAACAAGGGAAGGTGGCAATATTGAGGTAGTGGACACGGATTTGGGACACGGATTTGCGC
>JAHDIP010000259.1:2086-8176 GCA_020630735.1 Saprospiraceae bacterium
ACGGATTTGCGCTGATTTTTTTACTTTATCGTGATAACTTGCGGTTTATAGTTATTTTTTCTTTTAACGTGTATTAGAAAGTGTTTTTTTTCTTTTGAGGTAGCGATGGTAATAAGTAACGGTTGTCATGATTGCTCTTTAGCTGGTACATCTATTCTTTAACAATCTTATCAGAGCCTAATTTTGATTTGGCGAAAGATTTCTTTGATGACAAATACAAGAATACCTGTAATGATAGTTCCTACTGCTGCAACAACAGCAAGTAATAGAATACCTAAACCACTAACGATTAATACATCTGCTTCTAGCATTTTCACTATCGCAAAAAGAATAAGTCCTATAAAAGTGATCCAATAAAGTACTTCAAACCAAGCGTCTTCCGCATCTGAGAATTTAACAGTAGTATAAAGCATGCCTTCCTTATTGCCATCATACATAACGCGCACTCGATTTGCACTGCTGGTATATGGAAGAGTGATAAACATTTTTTCACCTTTATAAAAGTCTATTTTTTCGAAGCTTCCATCTTTTTTTTCATGCCGAAAGGAGCCTCCTTCTTCACTTTCTATTTTTATTGATTTCCAAACAAAAGCATCTTCTTTTTTGATATACCCTTGTTGTTTTCCGCTATAATTTACTTCGTACCAAACGATGCCTTCTCGTAATTTTTCATTAATGACTTTCACATGCTCATCTACTTCGAATGTTCCTAAAACAGGTGAACGTTCATAGAACGTTTGGTGAATATTGGTTCGTTTTATAATCGTTGCTTTTTTGTTCATTTTTAAATTCCATATTTTGGTTAAAAAATATTTTCTGATTCGTTCAACGAAATTTAGGCTTTGTAGTTTCTTTTATTTTTTTATAAATCTGAAATATAAAAAAAGTAATAGACAAATCCCTGCAATGCCTAAAGAACAAAATACGATAGGCTCTGCATGATGAGATTTTATTCCTACAGCATTAGCAAAACCACTTGGACTATAAAAAGTCATTATCATACAACAAACAACTGTAATTACGATTGCTGCTGTCAAAAATTTTCTAGCTAAATTTATGTCTTTAACTGTATTCGTTTCAGAAAAGGGTGCATCTAATATATCATCATTATTCTCAAAATTTTCTTTATCCTTCAATTTTATATATCTTAAGATAATTCTTTGTGCGTTTTTCAAATTTTCAAGCATATTCGATTTGATTGATTCCTACTATTATAAGCGCTTAGACAAATATAACTTTTTTAAGTGTATTATATTCGCACGAGAGATAAGAGTAGGACCGACGCAAGGAGGTAGTGCGCAGCACCGACCAACGGGAGCTACGGATAGCTCGGCCAGTATGGCGTGCCCAAAATAAGATAAAAAAAATACCATGATAAAAAGTAGTAGTACAACCAGAGTTTGGAAAATTAAGGCAAGCGAACGAGTCGAGACAGATGATGTATTGGCGATTGAAGAACCGCTAGAAATCCAATTGGCTTACGGAAAAGCAAAAGAGCGAAAACAAAAAAGCATTTCGATCACGATGCGTACTCCAGCTAATGATTTTGATTTGGCAGCAGGTTTTTTATTTACCGAATCAATTATCACTTCAAGTTCTCAAATTAAACAGATCGATTTTGTAAAGAGTTGGAATCCTGATATGCAGGGTAATAAAGTCTTGGTAGAATTGGATGAATCTGTTGAGATTGATTTCAAAAAATTAGAACGGCATTTTTATACTAGCTCTAGTTGTGGAGTGTGTGGAAAAACATCTATAGAGGCCGTACGTACAACCCAATCTTTTCAACTGACAAAAGCCCAGCCCGTTTTTGATCGACAATTGATCCATGAATTACCTCAACTGCAACGGGCACAACAACAACTTTTTGAGGATACTGGCGGCATTCATGCGGCAGCTTTGTTTGATGTAAATGGTGAGTTGGTTTTGCTACGAGAAGACGTAGGTCGTCATAATGCAGTTGATAAATTGATCGGTGCTGCTTTACTCAAAGAGATGTTGCCTCTTTCAAACTATTTGATTCTGGTAAGTGGGCGAGCGAGTTTTGAGCTGATCCAAAAATCATTGGTTGCAGGCATCCCGATTTTAGCTGCAGTAGGTGCGCCTTCTAGTCTGGCTATTTCTTTAGCAAAAGAGTCGGATATGACAGTACTTGGCTTTGTGCGAAATAATCGTTTTAATATTTATTGCGGAGAGGAAAGGATTAAATGAGTGGTCAATCAAAATTAAAATGCAAATAAAAAGATAAAAAGTAATATTTTTGGACCATGGATAAGAATAAACTTTGCGCAACAACTCCTATAGAACAGGAACAAATAAAAATTACGGCTCCTCCAACAACAGCTGCTGGTATCACCGCCGTTCGTTCCTCTGTCAAGCATGCATTGCGTGAACTGAGTATCAAAACTTGTTCGAAAACATTTTTTAGTGTCAATCAAATGAATGGGTTTGATTGTCCTGGTTGTGCTTGGCCTGATCCTGACGAGCATCGTTCTGGACTTGGTGAGTATTGCGAAAATGGTGCAAAAGCAATTGCTGAGGAAGCAACTTCGAAACGATTGACGGCTGCTTTCTTTGCGAAACATTCTATCCAAGAATTATCTAATTGGTCGGATTTTAAAATCGGAAAAAGTGGGCGGCTTACTGAACCGATGATCCTTCGAGAAGGTAGTCAGCATTACGAACCCATCTCGTGGGATGATGCCTTTCAATTTATTGCTACTGAACTTAATGCTTTGGCTTCGCCTGATGAGGCAATCTTCTATACCTCAGGTCGAACGAGTAACGAAGCTGCTTTTTTATATCAATTATTTGTTCGTCAGTTTGGTACCAATAATTTACCTGATTGCTCTAATATGTGTCACGAGTCGAGTGGAGTCGCTCTTTCGGAGACTGTTGGTATTGGGAAAGGTTCTGTAAAGCTAGAAGATTTTTATGTAACGGATTTAATTATTGTCATCGGACAAAATCCTGGCACCAATCATCCTCGAATGTTGAGTGCTTTACAAAAGGCAAAACAAAGTGGCGCAAAAATTATAACGATCAATCCTCTTGCCGAAACAGGTTTGATTAAATTTAAAAATCCGCAAAATCTGAGTGGATGGATTGGTAGTGGTACGGAGTTGACCGATTTATTTTTGCAAGTAAAAATAAATGGAGATGTGGCACTTATAAAAGCCATCATGAAATTACTGCTAGAAGAAGAAGAGAAAAATCCGAACACCATTTTCGATCATGCCTTTATTGAGAAGCATACCCATGGCTTTGATGAGTTTATTACTGAACTCAAAAATGCTGATGTAAGTGCTTTAGCAAAAGAAGCAGGTGTCGATGAAAAACTTGTACACCAAGCAGCAAGTATGATCATGCAGTCAGACAAAATAATTACTTGTTGGGCGATGGGATTGACGCAACATAAAAATGGTGTTCAAAATATAAAAGAGGTTGTCAATTTACTTTTGTTGAAAGGAAGTATTGGAAAACCTGGTGCGGGCACTTGTCCCGTTCGTGGTCATAGTAATGTACAAGGAGATCGGACAATGGGTATTTGGGAAAAACCCAAAGCTGTTTTTTTAGATAAGTTAGAATCGCAATTTCAATTTGAAGCACCACGTAAAAATGGATACAATACGATAGAGGCTATTCAAGCTATGGCTGACAAAAAAGCTAGTATCTTTTTTGCTATGGGGGGCAATTTTCTTTCTGCCTCACCTGATACCAACTATACGGCAAAGGCACTACAAAACTGTTCTCTTACCGTTCAAGTATCGACAAAATTAAATCGGAGTCATTTAATCACAGGCAAGCAGGCGATCATTTTACCTTGCCTAGGTCGCACCGAAAAAGATATCCAACAAGGAACACCTCAATTTGTGAGTGTCGAAAATTCGATGGGAATTGTGCATTCATCTACTGGACAATTAGAACCTGCTTCTGAGCATCTGCTAAGTGAACCTGCTATTATTGCTCGTTTGGCAACAGCTACATTAAAAGACAAATCATCTACAGATTGGATGGGACTGGTCAAAAATTATGACCTTATTCGAGAGCGTATCGAAAAAACGATTGCTGGTTTTGACAACTATAATGAGCGAGTTCGAAATGACGGCGGATTTTATTTACCCAATTGTGCAAGAGATGGTCAGTTTAAAACGATGACTGGCAAAGCTAACTTTTCTGTTAATCCTGTTCCGAAGCACCAACTGAAAGAAGGTGAGTATATGATGATGACAATTAGAAGCCACGATCAGTTCAATACAACGATTTATGGATTAGATGATCGGTATAGAGGTATCTATAATGGTCGGCGTATTATTTTGATCAATAAAGGTGACTGTGAAAAAATTGGGGTTAAAACAGGTGATTATGTTGATTTATCTTGTGATTTTGGAGGTATTAAAAGAGAAGCACCTCATTTTATGGTGGTAGAATATAACATTCCTTCATCTTGTGTAGCTACTTATTTTCCAGAAGCTAACGTATTAGTGCCAATTAATAGTTATGCGGAAAAGAGTCACACTCCTGCTTCTAAATTAATAATAATTAATATATGTAAACATTTATCAAACAAAGCATAAACACCTTTAAACAGTACAAACCTGTCTTTTATACTAAATTTTCTTAACTGTCACATAATGTGATTTTTCTAATTATTAAGTACTGTATCATTACTTAACTTGTCTCGTATACGATTGTGACAAACTAACAAGAAAAGAATGCTAATGAAATATTCTTTGTATTTCATTAGTATCAAAAAAACAAACTCTCTTAAAAAGTAGACCCATGACTTCAAGTACCAATTTAAAGGTAATGCTTGAAGCGCAGATTGACGAAATCATTTCTTCTCTAGACTTGAGAATTAATCTGAACGCTCAAACATTAGTCCCCCTTAACTCAAAAAAGCTGACCGAATCTCAGTCGAGTTTAGGAAGTTCGCCTAACTTAAAGGCGATTCATGCACAAAACAAGATGGCAGAATTTGCCATCGACGAATGCTACGAAGCAATTAATAAATTGCTCCTCATCAAATTTTTCATCGACAAAACAGATTTTGAAATCTTATTGCATTTGCTCAATAACTACAATTTCATGTCGTTTGATGAAATATACCGAGGATTCAATAAACCTATTGCTTGTTGACATTTGTTCAAACATTAGTTGCCTCCTATTCCTTTTCCTATTTTTCCCTTTTATAAAATTTCCTATTTCCAGCAAAATTAGCAGGTTGATTTTTCTTCAACCTCTGTTGTTTTATTTAACCAAATGGTTTCGATCTGTAACGTAAACTTTTAAACCACCGAAACAGTGTAACAATATTTTCCTTATACTAGCGTATAATATTGACAAAATATCATATATTAATATTGTACCATGTCACAATAGTTTTGCTTTAATGCAAGATCCTTAGTAAAACATATTATACTTTTAATTATACAATAAATTATAGTCCCACCACACGAATACCCATAGTAAGAATAAAAATACGTATAATAAACCTACTCTCATGTCTGACCGTGAATTTAGCTTGAGTCTTAATAATCAAATAGATGAGGCTGTGTCCTCTTTAGAGCAAAAGGTTGCTCAAAATGCAAAGCTGCTCATACAGCTTGATCCTGATGATCAGGATGAAATTGAATTTTATAAAGGCAAGTCTAAAGCTTTTTCAAGAATACGAGCTATTATGGCTCAAAACGAAAATGCTTTAAGCATTATGGATGATTGTTTTGAAGCTATTAAAAAATTACGTTTATTAAAAAAATATATTCCAAAATTAAACGCACAAACCCTACTCTATTATCTTAATCATTATAATGATTTTTCTTTTGAGGAATTCAGAAAAAATTTATTTACTAAAGCGTCACCAAAAAAGAAAACTACACAAGGTTCTTCGGAGGTCATACGATTATAATCCTATATTAATAGTAAAAAGCGTTTGATTTAATATCACAATTAGTTAACAACAACTAGCTAAAAAATTATACTCAAAAAAACGCTTATAGGGGATAGATCGAAATAGACTCCCCCTATCATCAACATTATCGCTATAAAAAAAAGCCACTCTCAAATGAGAGCGGCTTTCTTTTTATCTTA
>JAHDIP010000260.1 GCA_020630735.1 Saprospiraceae bacterium
TGGTTAAAAGAAAAAATAGCAGAACTAGAATAATTACATAAAAACGATTGCTCATATTGGCATAGTAATAGCTTCTTTTTCAATAGATTACGAAATGGAAGTAAGGTATTGTATACTTTTTTCCTTAATTTTACGTTTATATAAAACTTTATTCTAAAGAATTTTGCATGGTTAAAAATTCGTTTTTTATCGCATCAAAACCTTTCAGAATTAAGTCTAGAGGACATGAGAAAACTATTTTTACTAATCAGTTTTGTGGGAATTTCGTTCAGCAACGTTAAAGCTGACTCCATCACATACGAGCAAAAGCTACGTATGACGTACTATGCTTTTGTGGATAGTGTACAACATGCGCTTGTATATGAAGAAGGCGAAATCGATCTCCTCGATAGTGTAGCTACTCTTGTCACGCCTAAAGGTTTCAAATTTTTGAATGGTGCTCAAAGTGAATTTGTATTAGAAGATTTATGGAAAAATCCGCCTAGTGAACCAGGTTATGAGTCTTTAGGGATGCTTTTCCCAAATGAGGCTGGTCCCTTTAAAGAGAAAAGTTATGCAGTGAATATTACCTACGCTCAAAATGGTCATATTGTAGCACCTGATGCAAGTTCGATTATAGTTGATGAACTTTATCAGCTCATGCAGCAAGACATTCAGCAAAATAATCGGTTAAGGGCGCAGCAAAATTATGAGAAAATAAAATTGGTTGACTGGGCTCAAGAACCTGTTTATATCATTGACAAACACCTACTCTATTGGGCTAAAGAGATTCAATTTGGAAATGAGAAAGTTCATTCTCTTAATTATAATATTCGCATACTCGGTCGTCGAGGTTATTTGCGTCTCAATATCATTGGCAATATGGATAATCTTCAGTCTATAGATTCTCATCTCGAAGATATTTTGAGTTGTATTGAATTTAAAGAAGGACAACGCTATGAAGACTATAATTCTGAAAGTGATCAATTGTCTCCATATACTTTAAAGGGTTTAATAATTGGTCGTGCGGTCTCAAAAGGCGGGTTTACTGCTGTATTAACAAAGGCTTGGTGGGTTTTGCTTTTAGGAAGTATTGCGGGTTTTTTGGTGTTTCGATATGCTAAATTGTAACGCAGATTTGGGCGAAAAATGGACGTATTTACACGGATTTTTGTAGAGCTTAAGCTCTATTTTTTCTTAATTTTTGGCTCTACCTGCTTATTACTATACCGTTTATTTCAGTAAGTACTTCATATAACCATCTGATAATTAGAACAAACAAAGACTCCGAAGGTAGAAAAATACGTCAGTCTTTATAAGAAAGATCCGTCTAAATTCGCAAAGTAATCCGCCTAAATCCGTGTCCTAGTCTTCCACAACTGTTTCTAGTAATGATGAATGCTCAAGCTGACGGAAATCGACTGCACTGACGCTTGATACGCCTTGTTCGTGCATATAAATACCATAGATGACATCTACTGCAGCCATCGTTTGTTTGTTATGTGTTACGATGATAAACTGCGATTCTTTAGAAAATTTCTTAATGATTCGATTGAATTTTTCAATGTTTGCATCATCTAAAGGTGCATCTACCTCGTCGAATATACAGAATGGTGCAGGCTTCAATAAGTAAAGTGAAAACAATAAAGCGGTTGCTGTTAATGTCTTTTCTCCACCCGATAATTGATTGATACTTTGAGGACGCTTACCTTTAGGCTTTGCAACAATTTTGATCTTCGAATCAAGTGGATTTTCAGGATCTTCAAGTAACAGATCACAGTTATCATCTTCTGTAAATAGACTACGGAAAACGTCGATAAAGTACTCTCTAGCTTTAAGAAAGGCTTCCATGAATTGTGAAGTCGCTGTGGTTTCTATTTCTTTTATCGTTTCTAAAAGCGAATCTTTTGCTTCCAAGATATCATCACGTTGAACGGCAATCGTTTGATAACGTTCATTCATTTCGTCGTACGCTTCGACTGCCATCGGATTTATTTCTCCATAGTTATCTAAGCGCTTTTTGATTTTATCTACGACTAGCTGTGTCTCATCGATGTTTAATTCAGGATTAGGCTCTAGACTCATCACCTCGTCCATTGTTACATTAAACTCTATTTTTAGACGCTCAGTAGTAGAAGTCAACTTTAGCTTTAGTTCGTTGAATTTATCTTTGAGGTTGGTAATTAAGTTTAACGTTTCTTGACGTTGACGATTGATAAAACGAAGTTTATCATCTGTTTCATTGATTCCTCCTCTTCCCTGGAAATAGCTTTGTTCAGCTATAGTCAAAGAAGATTCTCTTTCTTTCTTGAGGTCATAGTTAGTCAATAAAGTGGCTTCAATTTGAGCTAAATCTACTTTATGTTCTTCTAATTCCTGTTCGGAGTTGGCAACCGTTCGTTTATTAGTTTCGAGTTGTTCCTGAATCTCAACATTCTGTTTTTCTCGGAAAGATAACTCTTGTTGAAAGGAGTTTACTTTATTTTGTTGACGAATAAATTCGATGTTATTATTGTTGAATACTGTGGACGCTTCGCTTAATTCTTCCGCTACTTTACGATAAGAAACATCCGTATTTGATATTTGCGCTTTAGCTTCTTCTGCTTCCACTTTACGTTGTGCTAAATCCTTATCAATAAGCGTATTAGCATCCACTAATTCTTTGATTATTGCTTCTGCTTCTTGACGTTTCACATCTGCATTTCGCTGAAAACTTTCAAAGTTTTCAAGGCGCGTCATCAAAGAAACCTTACGTTGAGAAATCTGATTTAATACATCTCTTTCTCTACGAATTACATCATTTTTGATATTCGCTTTTAAGTCTTCTAACTGCGATTTTACCGTATAAAAGTTCGTTGACAATTCGCTTTCTTCTCTCTCTAGCTTCTTGATGGAAAGTTCTAGTACTTCTAGGTTCTTTTTCCGTCCGATTTTTTTTCCTTCAAACAAACCAACAGAACCACCAGAAATACTAAATCGACGTTGAATAAATCGACCTGTTTTTGATAACAAAATAATATCTTTCTCACCAACTTTATTCACTAGCTCCTCACTATCTGTAACGAGTACATTTTCTAATAAATAGCTACACAGATTTCGATAGGCACCATCTACTTCTATCAAATCAATTGCCCGTTTAGTTTCAGGCAACATGGTCATTGGTTCTGTGTAAGACTTGAAGGTATCTAAAACAAAAAAGTTAGCTTTTCCCTTTTGTGCATCACTCAAAAGTTTGATCGCACCAAAAGCTTGTTCAAGGTTTTGGACTACATAATAATTAAGGTAAGGACCGAGATAATTTTCGATAGCCACTCGATATTCCTCCTTACAGTAAATCAAATCAGAAAGAAGAGGAGCGTCTTTTATCCAGTTTTTATTTTTACTCAAAAACTTGATAGACTCTGGAAAACCTTCTAGGTTTTCGACCATACTTTTGGTCAACTTATATTCATTACGTTGAGAGTCCAGTTTTCGGTTGACATCCGCAATTTCTTTACGGAGTTTGTCAAGTTTTTCTTCTGCAATGACAATATTTTGCTGGCGTTTTTCTTCTTCTGCTACAATTGAATCGACCTCTATTTGTTTCTTTGACTCTTCCTCATTAACGACAGCTAATTGTCGATCAAGTTCTTCTATTTCTTTTTTACGGCTAGCAATTTCGCTTTCGTTAACAGAAATATCATGTCTTAAATTTTCGACACGGTTAGTATTGATCGCTTTCTTTTTTTCCAGTTCGAAAATCTCACGTTCGAAGCCTTGTTGCTTCTGCATTACTTCATCCAATTCCGTTTTAAGGGAACCGTGATTTTCTCTAATCTCATTCAGTTTTTGTTGAGCAGTTTCTAGCTTTTGTTCCAACTCCTCTTCAATATCTTTTTCCTCATTTAAGCGACTTCTATATGAAGTAATTTCTTCTTCTAACTGTTCTAATCTAAAAGAAGCACCACTAATTTGTTCAGTGAGTTTAGCACGATTTTGTTCGACGAAATTCATTTTTTGAATGAGAATATTTTTGTTATTCTCCATTTCACGAACAAGACCTACAACTGCATTTAAGTCTCGTTGTCGCTCTGAAAGTGCCTTCTCTTTATCTAAATTATTTTTCTTCGTTTCTTCTAAATGCGCTTCAAGCTTACGGCTCTCCACTTCAAACTGTCGGTGTTTATCTTCCTCTTGCTCCAACTTGCTTTTGAGTTCTACATGCTTCACTTTATGATCAGCCATTAACACGACAGCTAACTCAATACTTAATTTTTTATACTTTTCTTTAAGTTCGTAAAACTTTTTGGTACGCTTTGCTTGTTTTTCTAGAGACTTAAGGTTTCCTTCAATTTCGAAAAGTAAGTCCTCTACCCTATCAAGGTCTGCTGTAGTATTTTTGAGTTTATTGAGGGTTTCCCTTTTACGTTTTTTATACTTCGAAATACCAGCAGCTTGCTCGAACATTCGACGTCTTGAATTTTCTTTATCATTCAAAATATCGTCAATCATTCCAAGAGCAATAATAGCATAAGAATTGGAGCCAATACCTGTATCTAAAAATAAAGAGGTAATATCTTTAAGACGACAAGTAACACCATTTAGACGGTATTCACTTTCGCCACTACGATAGAG
Organism: Saprospiraceae bacterium; assembly: GCA_020630735.1. Lineage (GTDB taxonomy): Bacteria > Bacteroidota > Bacteroidia > Chitinophagales > Saprospiraceae > JAHDIP01. The sequence continues at coordinate 4,594 of JAHDIP010000260.1, forward strand.
AATACGCGTAATTTTAACGGTATGATATTCGGTAGGAAGTAAATTTTTGGTATTTTCAAAGGTAAGTGATACGGAGGCCAAACCAGATTGTTTCCGTTTCTTAGTTCCGTTAAAAATGATGTTTGACATCTTTTCTAGTCGTAACTCTTTACTCTTTTGCTCACCTAATACCCAACGCATAGCGTCGACTACATTGGATTTTCCAGAACCATTCGGCCCTACAACTCCAATGACATCTTCATTAAAATTAATGACAGTTTCGTTAGCAAAACTTTTAAAACCTTTGATCTCTAAACTCTTCAATCGCATAGCCCGCAAAAATAACGAAATATCATTAAAATCAAACAAAAAAGATGGATAAAGAAAAATACTTTTTGGGCTTGGTTAATACTATAAAAAAGTATGCTCCTGTTCAAAATTTCAGTATATGAGCAATTCTAATTGGTAAAAACTTGACAGTCAATATTATGTCACTTTTTTTGAGCTAGTTTCGGTTTTTGTATCCATATAAGAGACTTTATTCTAAAGAATTTTGTACAGGTGCTTGAATTAATACTTACTTTTTTTGCCCGCTTGCATGAGTTCTATTGCTTTGTTAATTCTGTTGATACGTGTTTGTTCTCGCTTGGCACTAGTGATCCATTCTACATATTCTCTTTGGTGAGTGTAGGATAGTTTTTTGAAAAATGTATGAACGCTTGGATTTTTTTCTAATAAAGCTTGAAAATCTTTCGGTACATCAATTACTCTAACTGCGGTATCTTCTTGAAGTGTAATAGCAACAATATCGCCTGCTTGTTTACCAATTTTTTGTCGGATGTCTTTTCTGATAAGTAATATATGATCTGGACTTCCCATTCGTACAAGTGAACCTCTATATTGTTCGCCTTCGATATTCGCTAGAATTTTCACTCGTTTTTTTCCGTAATAAGCTTCTACATCGAAAGGAATAATGACGTAGGCTCCTCCACTATCATGAGAAAGGATTTGAGCTTTTATTTTTTTTGTTTTACTCATTGATCCGCTGAACTTTTTTTCGTTTGAGTTTATCGATATGACGTTGAGTATACTCCTTCATTAATTGATCTTGTGCTTCCGCATTAGATGTAGGATTTTCGGTATACATTTTTTTGTTATCTCGTTGTCTGAGCGCCTCATATAAGGTAACCGCACAGGCTACCGAAATATTTAGACTTTTCACCATCCCCATTTGAGGAATAATAAAATTGCCATTGGAATACGTTAAAGCTTCATCACTTACTCCATCTTTCTCGTTTCCAAATAATAAGGCTATCGATTGTGTTAAGTCTAAATCATACATAGAGACAGCATCGGTTGAAAGATGAGTACTATAAATACTATCGTACTTTTGCTTAACGTGCTCAAAACAAGCTTTGGTATTGGTATAAAAATGAACATCAACCCACTTTCGAGCTCCAGAAGAAGAACTTTGTCCTAATTCTAAAAAGGCTTGATCCATTCTTGGATCGGAGTAGAGTACAAAAATTTCTTTAATACCCACTGAGTCGCAAGTACGTAGCACTGCACCAATATTATGTGGATCATGTACGTTTTCCAAAATCACAGTGAGATTGGATTGGCGTTGATGAACAACTCGTTTAAATTTTGCTGTTCGTTCTTCAGTCATTCTATTTTCCATACCTAAAAACGTTTTAAGTCGTTTTTTGAAAACTCCCATTCAGGAGTGTCAATAATTTCCATTTCCTTAATGCTATACCAAGGACTATGATCAGTGTCATTATAATTTTTGAGGATGTGAATGTCTTGAGCAGGCATATAGCTTTGTGCTAACAATACTATTTTTTCATCTTCAGCATTTTTTGCCATATCCATTACAAGAACGGCATGCCCAGGAAAACCACCCTGAATAAAGACATCACCTATCTCTATTTCCTGCAAAGGTATCTTTTTCATTTCTTTACTCAAAGAAGAAGTGCCTGCGTACTGAAAAATTTGTTGAAGGTAGTTTTTAAAGTTTGAATAAGAATTATCTGTTTTTGGTGTTTTGGATGAAAAAGTAACTTTATTACCTCTGACAATTGGTCGCTTGCCTTGGCGCCAATCATCGAAAGAAACCTTATCGCCACTAGTAAAATTAAAATGAATGGCGTCGTAATTTTCTTTAGAGTAAAAATATTCTGATCGTAAACGCATAATGGCATCAGCACATTGCTGCAAATTTCTTTGACCTGTATCAATTTCGAGCACACGATGATGCGCATTTTGATTACTTTTTAATGAGCCATTATGCAAAAAAACATTTACTCCTGCTCTTTTTAGTGGAAGGTGCCTGAGCCAGTCTCCAAAAGAGCCTTTTTCAACAGCCGTCCGCTTAAAATTGGCTGGTGTTGCTATTTGATTGAGTAGCATTGAATGAGCATCATATGTTTTTAGCCACGAATACTTATTATCCGTTGACTCGTCAATTTTTACTTTTTCTTCTTTTGGTTTTATTTTTCGATCAGTAGTTGCTGTATTTACTGTTTGCTTTTGGGGTTCGTTTTGGCAACTACCACACGTAATTAATATACTGATAAACAGAAAGTTAAATATACTTTTCATAAAATAAATTTTAAAATCCGAAAAAAATATATATTTTTAGTCCGACAATAAAGGTCTTATTGATTGATTATCATATCTATATACCTTTTTATTCCTTAACTAATGAAAACTAAAGATTATGTCAGATGAAGATAGCGGCATGGGTGGATGGCTATTTATGATAGTTGCACTTATTGTTGTAAACTTATTAAGCTGGGCATTTAATTGGGGTTTTTGGCTTTATTAGAAGCTGTTAAATGAAACTCCCTTTTTCAAATGAGAAGCTATTTAACCTTTTATTCGGATTAAATATCTTCGGATGGGGCATTGCTGGAATATTTTTTTCTAGCGATACTGAACTGTCCCCTGTAAGAGTATGTATTACCTCTATTAACGTAATTGTTGGTTTGCTTATTTTTTTCAGGAAGAAAGCTATTGTTCCAACAATGCTTCTATCCTCCCCACATTGGTTTATTGTTTTATTTTGTAATGGTTATCTTTTCAGACTTGCTCAACCTTTGAGCAATTGGTCCATTTATACAGAAGGTCTATTCATTTTTGGGTCAATTTTTACCATCATTTCTTTTATGTTTTTGGGTAGCAACTTCAGTATTCGACCATCTGTAAGAGGTGTTTCTACACGTGGTACGTACAAGATCGTTCGTCATCCAGCATACCTCGGAGAAGCGTTAATGGCATTGGCTTGCGTAATTGCGAGCCCCCATTATTACGCCTTTTTGATCTACTTTGTATTAATGGCTTTCCAGGTTTGGCGAATCAATGAAGAAGAATCAATGCTCCGTACCTTGCCAGCTTATGTAGCTTTTGCTGAAAAAACAAATTGGCGCCTCATCCCCTTTATTTGGTAAGCAGTTTCTTCGTTCAGGCAGATTAGACAAATCACTTTTAAGAAAATCATCCTTCATTTACTGAAGAATAGAATGAAGTAGTTAGTTACGATAATTAATCAGGTTTCGAAAAGGAGTGTATTATTTTCCTATTCCTTAGTA
>JAHDIP010000027.1:0-17889 GCA_020630735.1 Saprospiraceae bacterium
TAAATATTTTTAGATTAATCTAAAAAATCATATCTTTGCAGTCTAATGCAAATTTCACAAACAGAAGAAAATTATCTCAAAGCAATATTCAAGATTGCTCAAAAAGTAGGAAAGGCTGTTAGCACCAATGCTATCTCAAAAGAGATGGCAACAAGTGCTGCATCTGTGACGGATATGTTGAAGCGATTATCTGATAAAAACTTGATCAACTATCAACGCTATAAAGGAGTGACATTGACACAAGATGGTCATAAGATTGCCACTTCACTTATTCGAAAGCATCGACTTTGGGAAGTTTTCTTAGTTGAAAAATTAAATTTTAATTGGGACGAAGTACATGATATTGCGGAGCAATTGGAACATATCAAATCAGAAGAATTGTGTAATCGGCTAGATCTTTATTTAGGGAATCCTAAATTTGACCCACACGGTGATCCTATACCTGATATTGATGGAAATTTTACTTATCGGGAACAAGTTGCACTCACAAAACTCAAGAAGAATGAAGCTGGAATTGTTGTTGGCGTTCGGGAACATTCCAAACCTTTTTTGCAATACCTTGGGCAATTAGGTCTTACATTAGGGTCATCTATAACTGTTATCGAAAAATTTTCGTTCGATGATTCTATAAAAATTATTTTGAATAACAAGCATGAACAGACCTTAACTCCAAAGGTTAGCCAAAATTTATTTATCCAAAAAACGAACTAATTTCTATGCAAAAAATTATAAGCCTTTTATTTAGTTTACTTCTCATCAACAGTATCGTACTTGCAGAAGAATCGTATAAAGTAATTGCTACTGCTTCTATTTTCGCAGACATGGCAAAAAACATTGCTGGCGACAAATTAGACATTGGTCTTATTGTCCCTGTAGGTGGTGATCCACACTTGCACGAACCTACTCCTCGTGATGCACAATTGGTTTCAAAAGCAGAACTTATTTTGATGAATGGATTGACTTTTGAAGGATGGTTAAACAAACTTGTCAAAAACTCTGGCACCAATGCCAAAACTGTTTTGATCACAAAAGGCGTAAATGCAATTAAAAGTTTAGATTATAATAACTCTTTTGATCCTCATGCTTGGATGGATGCAAGCAATGGTCTTTTTTATATCAAAAACATTAAGGATGCTTTAGTCGAATATGATCCTGCCAACAAAGATTATTATGAAAAAAATTATGAGGTGTATAAAAAAGAAATCGAAGCATTAGATATTTATATAAAAAAACAAATCGAAAGTATACCAGCAAAAAGTCGAACACTAATTACTTCGCATGACGCTTTCCAATATTATGGTAGACGCTACAACTTAGCCTTAGAGTCCGTTCTTGGTATTTCAACTGATGAAGATGTACAAACATCATCGGTTAGCAAACTAAATAAACTAATCAAAGAGAATAATATTCCTGCTGTATTTATAGAGAGTACAATCAATCCTAAATTATTGAAACAAATAGCATCGGATACAGGAGTAAAAATCGGTGGAGAACTCTTTGCTGACTCTCTAGGCGACGAAGATAGCCCTGCTAATTCATATGTAAATATGCTTCGCCATAATACCGATGTCATTACAAATGCACTTAAAGGAAATTCGCAAGTAGCGATAGATCATCATACTGCAAATGAGGTCGAACAAAGTAGCTCTTCTAACATGTTGATGTATGGAATTATTGCTTGTTTATTTCTCGGTGGTTTTTTCTTCGTTTTCAGAAAACTGAATAATACCTAACTAAAAATGCCTTGGGAAGAAATCGTAAAAACAGCTTTAGTCGGTACTGAGCGTAGCCAACTTTCGGAAGAAAGCCTTGAGCAATTACAAGCACTTGGTATAGATGTCAATGCAAATACTTCTCAAGTTATTCTAAAAGCTGCTGCTGTATATTCACGAATGCAAAAAGCGGGAAGATTCCTGCCTGAATGGAAAAAAAAATTACCTAAAGCTGCTCCTAAAGATAAAACTCCAATATGTAATGCTAAGGCTATAAAATACCTTTCGTTAATGATGAATGGAACGCATGAGGCTGCGTTACCAGAATTTATGCTACACCTTGTTCTACATAATAAACGACTGCCTATAGAAAAACTACCTGAACTTTTTGATCGATGCAAAGGTCAAAAAAACCTTTGGTCGATACTTGCACCTACCATTGGCAAACAAGGAGAATGGCTTATTGAACAAAACCAAGAATGGCATCATTTACTCCTCCAACCTAAAACGGATGATTGGGAAACGAGTAGCAATAATGAACGAAAATCGTTGATTCGTTTTCTTCGACAAACAAGACCACAAAAAGCAATTGAACATTTACAATCTACTTGGTCAACAGAAAATCTTCCAACAAAAATCGCTTTTTTACAAACACTCCACATTGGTCTTTCTAAAAAAGATGAACCTTTCTTAGAAACTTGTTTAGATGATCGGCGAAAAGATGTTCGAAAATTAGCTGCTTCTCTTTTAGCACGTATCGACGACTCTGACTTTGTACAACGAATGCTAGAACGTGTCAAAAATTTAATGTCAGTAAAAAAACGTGCTGATAAAAAAATAAAACTGGAAATTACTCTACCAGAAAACTATGACGATGCCATGATACGTGATGGTATTGATCCTAGTTTGCAATGGTTTAAAGGCGGTATTAGAGCAAGTCGATTAGGACAAATGCTTGTAGCAATACCACCTAATAAATGGAATTCTTTTTTCAAGACCAGTGCTAATGACGTTGTAGATATTTTTGTTCGAAGTGAATGGGGAGAACTCCTAGTACAAGCTATGATGGAAGCAACTGCGCTTCATAAAGATGAAGAATGGATGGAGGTTCTTTTACTTTTTTGGATAAAAAACCATAATGCTCAACGTTGGCAAAATTTAAAACCAGATAGATTAATTGATCAACTCTCTCCTATTGTTTTTAACAAAGTAACCATCCAAGGTATGACTTCTAATACGGGTCTACTTGATGAACATGCTCCTATTACCCGACTACTCAAAAACAGTGATCACCCTTGGGATGAAGCCCTCACCTTACTGGTCTTAAAAAACTTAAAGTCGTGGCTCTCCAACGAAGCTACTCGATATTGGAATGGCTGGCACTACAGAAATATTCTAAAAAAAGCAGCTTACAGATCAACACCAACCTTATATGATTTACTAAATAAAAACTTGCCAGAGGAATCTAAAATTTGGTCAAGTTGGGAAAGAGAAATTGAAGATTTCCTCAATACCTTAAAGTTTAGACAAGAAATGATAAAGACCATAAGTGCAAAAGGATAGGTTTATTTTTCTATTGCTGTTTTAGTCAAAACTTTACCATTCAATTCTTTGGTTGGCTTTCCATTCTCTACAGAGATTAAGCCATTAATAATACTGTACTCTAAGCCTTCTGCAAGTACAAATGCATCATTATAATTTGCTTTGTCTTTAAAGGTTAATGGATTAAAAATGATAATATCTGCAGCATAGCCTACTTTTAATTTTCCTCTGTTTGGTATTTTAAATATCTCAGCAGTTTTTGAGGTACAACCATTAATAAATGTTCCTAGATCTAGAACATTTTCTTCTTGAATATATTTCCGATATTTTCGAGGGAATGTACCAAATTTTCGAGGATGCCCTGAGTTACCATCAGACCCAGTTACTACCCAAGGTTGTTGCATATAATTTATAATATCTTCCTTAATCATATTAAAAGAGGCTACTCTTGTGCTACCTGATTTTAATACTAAAAATACAGCTTCTTGAGGAGAGCAATTATTTTCTTTTGAAATTTCTAATAAATCTTTTCCTAAAAATGAAGCATCTTCTGTATCAACTATTAGCAATTTATCTGGTCCTCCTCTTCGTGCAATATTAGCTTCTGTTTCTTCCAAAATCTTAACTTTAGTCGCTACATCGTTATAACGAATAAATAAAGAATCATTGCCGCCACTTTCAGCCCATCGAGGAACGACAGCAGATTGTAAGCCTGTAGCCGAAGCATCATACGGATACTGGTTGGCTGTCACATCAATACCTTCTGCCCTAGCTTTTTCTATCAATTCTATAACCTCTGAACTTTGATTCCAAACATCAACGCCCAAACATTTGATATGAGAAATATGGATCGGCAGCTTTGCTTGGCGCCCTATTTCAATCGCTTCTTCAATGGCTCCTTTTAGCCCTATCGTATAAGAACCTTCATCTCTTAAATGCGTATCATAAATACCATCATTTTTAGCCACAATTTTTGCTAAGGCTATAATTTCTTCTGTACTGCTATAGCTACCTGGAGCATAAAACAAGCCTGTAGACAACCCAAATGCACCTGCATCCATTTCTCGTTGTACTAAAGTTTGCATATTTCGAATTTCTTCTTCGCTTGCTTTTATATTGCTCCGTCCCACTACTAGTTTTCTCAAAGTATTATGTCCGACCATTAGAACGACGTTTGTTCCTATTCCATTTGTTTCGTATAGTTCTCTAAATTCGCTAGAAGGAAAATAGCTATTGCCATCATTCCCCACAACAACGGTTGTGACACCTTGCATTAAGAAAGGTTGATTATGTGATTTTTTTGGTTTTTTGAGTTCTCTATCTGCGTGCGTATGGGGGTCTATAAATCCTGGGCAGACTATTAAGCCTCTAGCATCTATTCTTTTTTTCGCCTTAATATTTACATCACTTTTATCACCGATAAATATTATTTCATTTTCTTTTATAGCAATATCAACTTGTATAGCTTCTGTACTAATACCGTTATAAACGGTACCATTTTCTATTAAAATATCTGCAACAATTTTTTTTTCGTTACAGGAGAAAAAAGAAATTATTATGAAGAGTAAATTAAATTGCCACATTAATAAAGGTTGTTAATTGAATTCTTAGTAATGGTAAAAAACAAGAGAAACCACTAATAAAGTAATAACTCTATCGGTCGTTTCTCCTTTTCATATCGCCATATATTGCCTAAAATTTTGAGTCAATATTATTTTCACAAATTCTAATTCATTTCTCCATGATTAACGATTAGCTTCTGTGACATCAAAGATTGATAGTCCTGTAGGAGCATTAGAATTAGAGTTTATTTCTTGCTGAGAAATAATGAATCGTTGAGGATGCTTCGTTATACTACTTGTATTAAAAGGAAAAGGAACCGAAATGTCTTGATCAGATTTTTCTAATCTTCTTGCATCATTCCAAGGAATAAATGTTCCAAAACCAGAAACATATCGCTCTTCAATTATTTCACGTAGTAAAGCTCTTTCATCATCGATACCATCCATATTTTCCATTCCTCCACTGGCAAAATCAGTAGCGTCATAAGCATCATAAATTAATGTATCTGTATCATCTCTCCTATCAAAAGCTGCACCAGAGGCTAGAAAATCTCTTACCAGATTTAATTGATTTAATCCTTCGTCAAATGAAATTGTTCTAGTACCTGTTTCAGCCAAGATTAATAAATTTTCTTGGTAAGAAACGAGATTCATTGGAGCTATTTCTCCAGCAATATTATTGGTCTTTTTAGATTTACTAGAATAGCCAGCATCCAAGTATTTTCCTCGAGCACTTTCATCTGTTTTAGCATTCCATCTTGAGTTATCTGTAGAGGAACTTAATAGATCTTTGCAATAGGTATCATCAATATCCATATACCCTTTTCTAGTTCCAACCATAAATCTAAACAAGAGATTTTCAGCTCCTGTAGGTGCACCTGAAGCAGCATCTCCTAGTGGTACGAAACGCATCGTTCCATCAGAAGATGAAATACCATTTAGAGCAGCATCGTAAGCCTTAGAATAATCTTTAGTTTGTAAAAAATAACGAGCCTTTAGCGTATAAGCAACTTCAAGCCATTTACCTTTATCACCACCAAAGAAAATATCTTCATCCAAAGAACTCGGTGTCGTAGAGTCACTGAGTAAACTAATGGCCTCATCCAATAATGTTTGAAGAGAAAGATATACGTTCAGTTGATTATCAAATATAGGATCTTCAATACCTGAAACCGCTTCAGAATACGGAATGTCTCCCCAAATGGATGTAGCTGTTCCTACTGCATGTGCTTCAATAACTTTTGAAATCCCCGTGATCAATTGCCCCTCAGTATCAAGTGTATTATTTGCATAATACTTTTCTATTTCTCTATTTTGTTTTAGGATTCCATTGTATAAATATGTCCATGCACTGTTTGACTCTTCAGAAGAAAAGTCATAATTATACAAACCTAAATACAAAGCAATAAGCCCCTTGTATTGTCCAGTCCACATTCCAGAAATACGTTGTAGATGACTAACGTTTATTGAAACATCTGCAAGCATAGTTCCCTTTATTAACAACTTAGGCTGAATAACTTCATCAGTAGTAATATCATTTGGATTATAATTCAAATCATTAAATGATTTTTCACATGATAAAAATAAAAATATCATGCAAGATGCGAGTATTAATATTCTAAATTTCATATGATTTTAATATTTTATTTTTAATGTAAATAAATAAGTTCTAGAGGCAGGGTTTGTAAAATAATCTATACCAAAACCATTGCCGACTCCAGTTTGATTTGTTTGTGGATCAATACCTAAAACATCTGTCCATAAAGCTAAATTTCTCCCCGTTAACGTAAAGGTTATCGAAGATAATTTAGTCGCCGCTTTGAATTTCTGAGATTTCAAGGTATACCCTAAAGTTACCTCACTCAACCGAGTCCATGAGGCATCGTTATTTATAGCAAACTCATTGATAACAGAAGAACCAAATCCTCCTCCAATAGTCGTATAATAGCTTTCGTTCAGTAAGACATCTCCCCCACCAAAATCTCTAATATTACCTCTAACAGGAACACCAGCGGGATGTACATTACCCGCTCTATCGACAATATCAGAAGTAGGAACAACTTCGTTTCCTACATCAGCATGTGTACCAAAATTGCCTAAGATAAAACGAGTACGTTCTGCAAAATCACCTCCTTGAGAGGTTTCAAATAATACATTTGCAAAGATTCCTTTGAAGTTTAATCTCATTCCTAAGCCTCCTCTCCAATCAGGATTAGGATCTCCGATAATACCCTGTACAGGATCTAATTGTGGGAAACCGTTTTCGTCTAATGCAAAAGAACCATCTTCATTTCGTAATGCTTTAGTTCCCCAAAGAACACCAAGTTGTTGGCCTACTACGGCTCTAGAACTAATAGAACCACTCGTTAAAGCAAGAGAACTTGCTCCTTGAATATCTAATACTTCGTTTTTGTTATTATTGAAATTTCCGTAAATGGAAGCGTTGAAGCCATTCTCCTTTCTTAAAAAATCGTAGTTAACATCTAATTCAATTCCTCTATTCTGAAGTGATCCTCCATTACCATAAATATTATTTACCCCCATACTTGGAGATTGAGGTATATCTATTAAGATATTATTTACTTTATTGTAATAATAAGTAGCACCAAGACTTAATCGATAATTGAACAATTTCAAATCTGTTCCGAATTCATATTCCGTTTTTATTTCAGGTTCTAAATTTTCATTTCCTAGATCATCATTAAAGCGATACCCTCCTCCGAAATCAACCAAATCTAAAGGATCACTATAATCTGAATATGTAGGAATTTCATAAGTTGTTTGGAATCTATGCGGGCTCGGACGCACTCCTACTTGACCAACACCAGCTCGGATTTTACCCGAATTAATAATAGTATTATTTTCAAATGCAGCTGATTCGGTAAACAACCATGAGGCATCAACAGAAGGATATATGAATGCTCCTTTGATACTAGAAGCTCGCTCTAAAGCAAGAGAAGTATTTAAAAAGAATTGGTTTCCGTAATCGAATGAGCCGGTATAAAATCCTCTGAAAGAACGAATCCTTCTAATTCTATTTATACTCGGTTGAACTTCTGATGTATTTGAAAATGATTGTAATAAGCTATTGACAATAAAATTACTTCCTTCATTATAAACACTTTCTCTATTCTGATCATTAAAGTTGTAACCTACTATAAAGGTACCGTTAATATTATCTGTTAGACCAAAGGTTTTAGTACGAGCAATAAGATCTAAGTTAAAGATATTATTGTTGATATTGTCTAGTCGAAATTGCCCAATCGTTCTACCAGCAGTATTTACTGGGAAGAAATATCTTCTTTCGTCGGTATACGTGTCATAACTCCCTCTGAGTTTTAGAGATAACCAATTCGTTGTTTTATAATTTAGTTCTGACGAAACAATAATTCTATTTACCTTCGAAGGACTACGTTGTCTATTCAAAGTCCATAAAGCATTATTGTATCCAGGGTTAGCAGATGCCCCAATGTGGTTTCTGTACGATCGGTGTCTATCTGTAAAAAGTTGACCATTTTCGTCATAGTAATCTCCTACATAATCTGAAATATCAAAATCTGGTGCGCTTCTTAACAATCCAAGTAATAAACCTGCTGTGTTTGAACTCTGCTGAATTCTATTCGATTTGGTATTAGCATATCTAATTTTAGTATTCACATCTAATTTATCATTCAGAATATATTTTCCACTAAAACCAATATTTGCTTTATTATAGTCACTTGTTTTTATAATTCCTTTTTGACTTATATTACCAAAACTAAATCGGTAATTACCTCTATCATTAGCCCCATTAAAACTAAAATTATGTCTATTTGAAAAGCCATCTTGAAAAACCTGATCAAGGTTACTTTGGTTGAAGGTTTCTCTAGAATTTTTATTTTCAACTAAGAGATACTCTGTTCCATCTTCGCTCACAAAATAACCTTCATCTTCTTTTGCATAATAGTCATCCTCTCCTCCTGTTCGATCTGCGATTTTATCTCCCCAAGAAGCACTTCGACTAGAGGAGTTTCCATAGACTCCACCTCTACCTTGTCCATAACTATCTTGAAGCGGATGTATTTCAGCCAACTGATCTAAAGATAAAGTAGTTTTATATTCTACATTAATTTTACCAGTTCCTTTTCCTTTTTTTGTGGTAATTACAATTACACCATTTGCAGCAGCAGACCCCCAAATTGCGGCAGCAGATGCACCTTTCAAAATATTGACAGACTCAATATCATCTTCGTTAATATCATTTAATCGAGATTGTTGAGAAGTACCTCCATCTTCATCGTTACTACCATTAACATTGTCATTACTAATGGGGACACCATCCAAAATGATAAGTGGTTGTGTTGTTCCAAAAATAGTATTTGCTCCTCGAATCTGTATATTAGATCCCGCACCAGGATCTCCATTCGACCGAGCAATTCTTACACCAGAAGCTTTTCCCTGTAAAGAATTAATTACATTTGCTTCACCAGAAGTTTCCAACTGATCTGATTTCATAGTAGAATAGGTAGCACCTAATGTTTTTTTATCTACTGTAAAACCAAGAGCTGTTACTACGACTTCTTCTAGTTGTTCAACAGACTCTCCTAAAGTAATATCGATAGTAGATCTTGTACCAACAACTGCTTCTTGCGATTCATACCCTATATAACTGAAGACAAGAGTAGCCTCATCATTTGGCACACTAATAGTATAGCTTCCATCAAAATCAGTAGTTGTTCCAGTACTTGTCCCCTTTATTACTACAGTAACACCAGGGAGTGATTCTACATTATCACTAACGGTTCCTGTAACGATTCGCTCTTGTCCTATGGCTATACTTATAATGCATAGATAAAAGAGCATAAATAGTAATTTTCTTTTCATTTTACATAGATTTTTAATGGTTACATAATATCTTCATCATTTCTTCTGCGGATGTTTTTCCAATTAGTTTTATTTGATCTTTAGGTGTTTGATCTCCTATTTCATATGTTATTCCTACAGCATTGTGCCCATAAAGAAACCAACCTTTTGACACAGGCTTGGTACTATTACCAGATGCTTCATTAACTTCATAGTTGGGTATATTTTCTTCTAGTCTTGTAAACCAATCATTTATAAAGTTTGGCATCGTAGTACCTTCTCTTATTTTATTTGTATAAAAGACATCGTGCCAAGTAGAGTGAAAATCAATTCCTAACAAAATTCTCGTTTTATCTTTTCTTAATGTTTTTGAAATAAATTTGACTACTTGTTTTATTTCTGGTTGATGATACATTGACCAATCTCTATTCGTGTCAACACCTCCGCTATTATGGCGCCAATGCCCCATATCTACTCCATCAGGATTCATCATTGGAAAAGCTAAAACTCGATACTTTTCAAAAAACTGTTTTGACAACTCCGAACCTTCGATAATCGTTTCTAAGAAATATTGATAGGCATAATAACCCGTTACTTCAGGTGGGTGTTGGCGTGTTAATAAAACAACAATATCTTTCCCTTTCGAATCTCCTTTATAAATATCCAATACAGGAAGGTTTCTACCCAAAGGGGATTTCCCTGCACTTTTTATTCTGATTAAATCTTCTTTTCCTTTTGCTATTTTTTGGTACCAATCACTAACATGTTTTGTCGATTGAATTTCTTGTGCAGAAATTGTAATTGGGTCTTTGCTCAAGTTTACTCGTATAGTAACAATACTATCTTGCTTAAAGTAATCTGTTGAATCAATTACACTCCATTCATCATTCAATTTTAATTTGGGAACATATCGATGTTCATGACCTTTGGGATACTTGAATGTAAAATAGAAGGGTTTCGACAAATCTGACCATGCCTTAAATGAATAGTAAGCACTTTTATTAATGGGTTGATTTTCAGGATTAATAATAACAATCGCTGTACTATCATTCTTTTTTTCAAAGCCATTTAATCGGGCACCATCAAACTTGTTGCTTGCATAAACGCCTAGATCATCAATACTATAGATTTGTTTAATTTGTACATCTATAGGTTTTGTTTTGGTATTTACAGGTGTCTTGAAAACAACTTTTTTTGTATTCCGACAACTTCCCAATAAAAAAACACAGGTAAAAGAAATAAAAATTAAAGCCGTTTGTATGAATTTATATTTCATGATTTATGATTGTTTTTCTCAAAGAAGTTTGTTTTAGTTACTTAAGTAATGGCCGAAAAATAAGTTCGGTTTCTGTACTAATAATTGATCTTTCTTTATAAGGAAGTTAAGAAAGCTTTTACTTAAAACAAGGCATTAGTTTAGCTATCCTAAAGTTTCATCTTTAGCATACTTATCTTCAATATAAAGTTGAATTAGCGGCCTAAGTATAGATTATAAAACAGGAAACATTCTTTATAAAATAGTGCCTATTCTATAAAATACTTTTTCAATAATTAGGAGTAATATGATAATAAGTTAGAGTTATAAATACTAGTACTATAAGTTATTTTATTATTGGGTGTACCTTTTAATGCAGGCTATAAAAATAGTATTTATTATCTAAATAAAATAGAAAACCATCAGAACTTCTAAGAAAAACAACTTACTAAAGGAATATCCGCCATTGTTTTAAGACCAGGTGTTGAACGAAGAATCTGAGGTAAGGCATTGATCACTATCGCACAAGTAGCAATATCTCCATTTACCCCTCCAGATATTTTAGAATTGATATTTGGCTCTCCTTTTATAATAACTTCATCGAATGATTCTGACACTCCGATAGCTGCTTTAAATTTTAGCAAAACCTTTAATTCTTCTCCAACATATCCTTTGCCTGTTTGCATAACCCCTAAAGCCGCACCTTCTTCAATTTCTACATTTTTTGTTACCACTGGTTCACCCGCAACAACAGGCTCTATGATATCCTCTGTTTTACTTAATTTCCATCCCATTCTATTTGCGATTAGTTGCATAGACTCTGTCAATCCTACATGTCGAAGTGTGCCTGCTGATTTTTTGTCTTCAAAAGAATCAAGACTTAAGCCTGCACCAATTTTTTTCTGGAAAGGAATTCGACGAAAAGAAGCATCTTGAAAGCGGTTGATTTCAATATAATCGACTTTTTGACAAACAGATGTTAAAAAAGATGGTAGCGCATCCATCAAAAATCCAGGATTTACACCTGTACCAACAACAGCCATATTTTTTTCTTTGGCTATTTTATCTATTCTAGATGCTATTGAAGGATGAGTATCCCAAGGATAACTCAACTCTTCGCAGGTAGAAACTATAGGGATATTATATTGTAAAATTTCTTCGATTTGTTGAGCAATCCTCTCCATATCTGAGACTGTCGACAGTATAGCTACATCAGGCTTTTCCTCCTTTATAGCTTCTTCTACTGTTTCTTTTATAGTAATATTTGATACCATACCAGAACATAAATCTCCAAAGTCTTTACCAATATAATTTGGATTTTTATCTACAGCTGCTACTGTTTTTACAGTATCGCGTTCAGCAATAAAGCGACCAATTTTTTGTCCTAGAGGTCCCAATCCTATTTGAATTACTTTGATCATATCAATTTAATTTTTCACTAATATTCTATTAAAATATTTATTTTACTTTTGAAGTTATCTAAAGTCATGACTCACTAAGGTCCATTATTTTCTTCCACAACCACAGCAACTATATTTAAATCACTCTGATTGTTTAACCTATTATTAATTCCTTTAGCAAAAAAAGGAGTTTTAATGTTAAGATAATATGCAGAAATTGCTATTTTTGAAAAAAAACCATGCAATTTTATTGTCCCTACTGCCTCGGGTTAAAAAAAGCATTTAAAGATCATAATTATTGTTCTAATAATAATGATACGATAGAGTCTGTTAAAAGCAATGCCTTTTATATGAATAGTCAACACGTGCATTCTGGCAAACATATTTCTAGGTTGTCTATTCGTGGCGTTTTGAATGGTTATCAATATTATAAAACAGGAAGTAAGGATAAGCTAGTAAAACAAGATAACTATCTAATTATAAATCAAGGTCAATCTTGGTATAGTGAAATAAATTCAGAAACGCCAGTAGAAATGATCGTAGTAGCATTTCATCCTGACTTTTTAAAAAAGGCTGCTTATTCATTAAGCGCTTCTTCGGAGGATTTACTAGATAATCCATTCACAGGTTTAGAAAAAGAAATAAACTACTTCGAAAATACCTACCCTAATGATCCTCAAATAAAAAATTTATTTTTACAGTTGAAAAAGAATATCATCTCTGAAGAAAAAAGTGAGTTATTCTATGAACAGATATATTTTGAGTTATATCAATTAATGCTAAATAAACATCAAAGTTGCTTGAAACAAGCCGAACTTTTACCAACAAAAAAACAAGCCGTAAAAAAAGAATTGTACCAGCGATTAGGAAATGCAAAAGATTACATGAATGTTAATTTAGGAAAAAAAATAAGTTTACAAGAGATTAGTTCCGCCGTTGCATTATCCCCATATCACTTTCTTCGACTATTTAAAGCACTTTACAAAATCACACCACATCAATATTTAACAAGTGAGCGTATGAAATATGCTTACCATCTACTATCTACTTCTTACCATCCCATTAAAGAAATAAGTTTTAGATGTGGATTTGATGATCAAAGTTCTTTCACTAGAGTATTCAAATCTCATTTTAACAAAACGCCTTTACAAATTAGAAAACAAAAATTCCATTACTAAAAGACATTCTTCCTCTTCTCTAGTCCTTAACCCACACACACATTTCACGTCTTTGTATATGAGCTATAAACTCAACACAATTTTTTTACATTTTTTTCATAGATGAAATACTATTGTTAATCTAATTAAGTTTTAATTAAGTAGTCGTATATTTAGTTTAGTAACGGTCCAATAATAACTTCCGTTACTTAGGAATTAATAACCCGCTAGCCATTCTATTTTATGTTTAATTCCTAATTGAACTATGAGCGGATTTTAAATAAAAGGAATCTTATTATCCCAATATAAAAGCATCGCAGCTAATTATAATCTATTGTTATTAACTATCAAGCAATGAGAGTTATTCTATTAATCGTTTCAATGATTTGGGCATTGGGTCTTTGTGCTCAGTACCCTGCTATTGAGCATTATAGCGTAGAAGATGGCTTGCCCAGTTCTCATATTTACTACACTCTACAAGATAGTAAAGGATTTATTTGGGTATGTACAGACAAAGGCTTAGCCTTATTTGACGGCTATCAGTTTAAAGTATTTACTGTAAAGGATGGTTTACCTAGTAATGACGTTTGGTCTGTTGCTGAAGATGAGCAAGGAAGGATATGGTTAAGTACATTTAATAAATTGGTTTACTACAAAAATAGTCGGTTTCATATCTTTCAAGAAAATGATAGTTTGCTAAATACAAAAGCAATGTATGAGCATCAAATAGATAGAGATAACAATCATTTCATTAATAATAAATACAGTCGATTACTGTACTATAGAGACAGGAATGATTCATTATTTGTTTTCGACTACTTAGAAAAGGTAGACACTAAATCCCTATTATTTAAAGAAAGAAAAGAAACCGCTTGGTTTTTTAAGCCGAAAAGGGAGCAATTAAAGGAACAACCAGCATTTGGTTCTTTAATTTATGCCAATGATGAATACATTATTGATAGTATGGGTTTATATAATATAATAATTCAGCTCTCTCAGCTTTATTATGATAAGCATAAAATATACGAGTATTCAATAAAAACATCCAAAGATAAATTATGCGTACGAACAGAAGATAAAATTTCAGTATACAACAATGACACAATATTCCAACGTTATTCTACTGGCATTTTTGGACCAAATACAACAATTACTAAATTAGAAGAATACGCAAAAGGTTATTTCCTTGTTGGAGGAAATAATCAGTACAAAATATTAGATTCTAATCTACAAGTAATTCCTAACTTTAACTTTATTAATGATTATAATTTAAACACTTTCTATAAAGATAAAAATGGAAATTGGTTTTTTAATACTAGTAATGGTTTATATTTTCTAGCAGCAAATGCCTTGACTAGTAAATCCTTTCCTCAACAGAAAGATAAACTTGAAATAAAAATAACTTCTATCAAAATAGATATTAATAATACGATATGGTTAGGAACAGAAAATGGTGTAATTTATCGATTAAAAAACAATAAACTTGAAGATTTCTTTTTCACTTCTCTTGCCCAAGGTAAAATTCAAGATATCTTAATCGACTCGAAAGGATTCTTTTATATCTGTGGAAATAGAATTATAAAAATTCATGGAACAAAATTGAATAAATTATTAGACCAGAAACCTAATTCATTTAATGACAGTGATTTTATTTTAAAAGATAATAAAATGATGCCTTTAAATATAAAGAAGGTTTATTTAACCCAAAATGATGAGTTATATATTTCAGCAGGTGTTTATATCTACAAGTATCATAACAATATATTATCCAGACATACAAAAAATGGCAACCAACGTTTTTATAGCTTGGTCATTTCTCCCAAAAACCAATTATTACTAGGAAGCAAAACAGGCGTCTATACCTTAATAAATGAAAAACCAAAAAAGATAAAAGACACTTGTAGTGTATTGAATTTACCCATTAATGATTTACAAATAGATAACTCTGGTAAACTTTGGATTGCATCTGACGGATATGGATTATATCGCTATTATGAAGAAAATGTTGACACAATAGCACAACTACAAAATGAAATAGTCAGTTCTTTAACTATAGAAAATGATAGTACTATTTGGGCTTCCACTAATCATGGGGTTTGTCTTATTAATATCAAAAAGAATAACCCTTTTGTATATCATTTAAAAAGAATAACTACTGCCCATGGTCTTATTTCTCGAGAAACAAATAAGGTAGTCATAAAAGAAGATAGTGTTTATGTAGCAACAAATAAAGGCTTAACCATTTTAGATAAAAACATATTTAACAAACATACCGAACAACCTATCTTAATTGTTAATAACATTACAATAAATGATCAAAAAAAAGATATTAAATCAAGTTATGAAATAAAACACAATCAAAATAATATTACTATTGAATATATTTGTTTATCTTATAAAAGTAAAAAAGACATTACTTACTTTTACAAAATGGACGGTATAGATGATGAATGGAAAACTACAAAAAAATTAGAACTTAGATATCCTATTTTACCTCCCGATGATTATAAACTCCACCTTAAAGCACTTGATATAGATGGTGCTTGGACCTCAGAAATTGCTTCAATCTCCTTTATTATTCATCCACCCTGGTGGCAAAAATTATGGTTTAAAATAACCCTGATCTTATTATTGCTATTATCTTTTGCAACGTATATACAATATTATACAAAAACAATCAAGCAAAAAGCAGCTGCAGAAAATGACTTGAATAAGAAATTTGCTGAATTAGAATTAAAAGCTTTACAAGCTCAGATGAATCCCCATTTTGTTTTTAATGCGCTGAATGCTATACAAGAATTTATCTTCAAAAAAGAAGAGCGAGTAGCCAATAAGTTTATTGTGAAATTTTCAAGACTGATGCGTTTGTTCTTAGAATCTTCAAAAGAAAAATACATCAAACTAGAAGATGAATTGGAACTCTTGAGATTGTATATAGATATTGAACAAGTACGGTTTATAAATAAATTTGATTATAAAATAAAGATAGGCGACACAATTAATCCAGGTAAAATACTTTTGCCCTCTATGCTATTACAACCTTTTGTTGAAAATGCTATCAATCATGGTTTGATTTTAAGTGATAAAAAAGGGTTACTAACTATAGATATTCAAACAAGAAAAAACAAATTGATTATCCTCATAGAAGATGATGGTATCGGTCGATTGAAAGCGATGCAAATTAGAAAACAATCGTTTAAAAGCTATAAATCTCGAGGCACCCAAATAGTTGAAGAACGACAAAGAGTTCTAAATTTTATTGAAAGTGCAGAAATAGAAATAAACACTATAGATTATACTGAAAATATACATCATAAAACTGGAACTAAAGTAGAGGTAATTCTCTTATACAACCATATAGATTAAAAACTAAATGCTATTAAAACTATGACATCAACTATCACAACTTCTACAATTAACGCGATTATTGTAGATGATGAAGAAAAAAGCAGAGGCACGCTATCTCTAATTCTTAATAAGTACTGCTCAGATATTAACATTATTGGTATGGCTGAATCTGTAGATGAAGCTTATGGAATGATTATTAAGCAGAATCCAAATGTTTTATTTTTGGATATTGAAATGCCACATGCTAGTGGCTTTGAATTACTAAAAAGATTGCCAAATATAAATTTTGAAATCATATTCGTTACTGGGTTTGATCATTACGCTCTTCAAGCTATAAAATTCCATGCGCTTGACTATCTCTTGAAACCAATCGATATTGATGAGCTAATAATAGCCGTTAATAAAGTAAAAACAACACTTAGTAATAAAATAAATGCTGCTAACTTAACTGGGCTACTAAAAACCATTAATACCTCTTCACCAGTTATCCAACAAATTGCGATACCTACTCCTGATGGAAGAGAATTTATTGCTATCAATGAAATTATTCGATGTGAAGCAGATGGAATCTATACTTGGTTTTATCTAGAAAATAATAAAAAAATTATTTCTTCAAAAAACTTAGGTTACTACGAGAAGTTACTACCAAACACTAAACATCAAGACAGCAACCCTTTTTTCAGAATACACCACAGACATTTGATCAATCTTTCTTTTATCAAAAAGTTTAACCGAAAAGAAAACTTTATAGAAATGATAGATGCTTCGAAACTTACTATTGCGCAACGTCGGAAAGCTCGCTTCTTTTCCATTTTAAAAAACTCAAATCTCCTTTAGCTTATATTAAAATAAAGAGACTTTAAAAAAGCTGTTTTGATAACATTCAAAGCAGCTTTTTTATTTCTCTCAAATTTAGTAGCGATTAAAAATCACTTATTTGTTTTACTCCATCACTTATTAACAAAACATTCTCATTTATTAACAGGTGTTTCTATTCAATAAAAACAGCACTTAACTTGCGTAAAAATTCTAATACTTCAAGCTTTCATTTATAGGTCAGATATTTTTTCC
>JAHDIP010000027.1:17989-32319 GCA_020630735.1 Saprospiraceae bacterium
TTGCGTAAAAATTCTAATACTTCAAGCTTTCATTTATAGGTCAGATATTTTTTCCACCCTGCAACAGAGCATATAATAATTACAAATCCATTAGACCTTAATCTTAATGTAGAAATCTTTAACCTAAATGGACAGGTAGTCAAAGTAAACAAAATTACTAAAACAACAACCATCAACATTGATGATCTACCCACAGAATCTATACAACCAAAATCAGCGATTTGGGCACAGCAAAAACGTTAAGCATCGAACAAATAGTTATTGAGTAAATAAATATAAATCCTAAATCTTTATTAAGCCTGTTTCCTAAACAAATCGGAGACAGGCTTTTATTTTCTATCTACATATCACAAAACCTTTTTAGATGCAAAAAACAATTATCACTTATTCATTACTTCCCTTCACTTATTAACAAAACAATTTCACTTATTAACACCCCTTTATAAATATGTAAAATCCACTCTATCTTGCATTCAAATTAGAATCTAAATCGATTTACATTGTTGCAACTTTCAATCATTTCTAATTCTAAAACTAATCAACAAACAAGGTACTTGTAAAACAAAAAACCTTGTAATTCTCCATCATAAAATCAATCTAGTTATGAAAAATTATTTCACTCTTGTTTCTTTCTCATTTTTGCTAATTACTTTTTTAGCTCCTATAGAACTTAATGCTCAATACGAAACAGGAATCACTATTCTAAGCAATGACAATTGCTGTGTAACCTACTCTTTAAGATTAGGGGGTAGTGGTAATGCTTGGACTTTCAACCCTGACACACCTAATCCAGCAACGGTTTACACAGGTACAACCCCGACCAATGATGTAGTAATCACACACTGTTTTGAGGAAAGTGGTACTTATAAAGCATCATTACGAAATGCAGGAGGATATGTAGCTTTTAATGTAAACGTAACCTGTAAGTGTGAAGATGGTTTCTTCCTTCAAATGTGCCCTGTCTACAACTGCGATCCTTGTGAAGATGGGTGGGCTTTTGTTTGCGCAATGGGAACATACCCTGATGGAACAACCGCAGAACTCAATACTATTGATAGTGAATATATTATAAACTGGATAAACCCTAGTTCTAATGGACAATGTGCTAGTGGTTTTGGTCCAGTAAGTGGCAATACAACACTTGAAGCCGAAATAATCGACTTAGTCGGTTGTTCACATATTGTCACACTTGATGTTTCCTGCCCTTTATTAAGAACGAATAGCGAATCGGAATTAGACAGTAAGAATCCGCCAGCTGAAAAAATCAGTATCACGCCAAATCCTGCAAAGGATTTTATCACTATTTCTAATCCAGAAAGTGTCAATCTTAACATTAAGATATTCAATCTAAATGGTCAATTACTAAAAGAAAAAAATATTTATCAAGCACCAACCACTACGATTGATACCGATGATCTACCAAAAGGTATTTACATTCTACAGACTAAAAATTTAGACTCAGAAGAATCTCCTAATAGTGAAAAGTTAGTTATAGAAAAATAGATTCCACTTAGGAGCATTTTGATTACAAAAGTGGAATGCTCCTACTTTCCTACTCTTAGTTCAATTGACAATAATACCTGTTCTAAACAATTTTAATTTACTATTAAAACAAATTATTTATGAAAAACTTATTGCTCATTTTTTGTGTACTTGGATTATTCAGTTTCAAGCCTGCTGAAAGTCCAACAGAAATAACTGATAGTTGTAATGAAATTATTGAGACCTATGATGAAGCTTGTGAAGATGGTCCTTCTTGTAATTTATCAATTGTCTTAAAAGTATATTCAGGAAATATTTCTGCTGTAAGAGTAACCGTTACTCCTTTTTCTGGAGGAGCTTCTCAAACTGTTTTCGTAACACCTTCAAATCGTACAGAATCACTTACACTATCACTAGTAAATGATTACTCTTACTGTATAGAAACTTACGGTAATGGTTCCGCTACTATTGGCTTCTATGGCTGTGGTTCAACATATTTCATGACCGACGCAGGAGGTGGACCAGAATTATGTACAGGCTAAAATTTAAACAACACATTTTTTAAATCATTAATTATTCAACCACATAGCTAATTAAATTAATTATGAAAAATATTTTAAATTTAACAGGCATGTTTTGCCTTTTTGCAATCCTAATCTTTACATCTTGTAGCAAAGAAAATACAGTTACAAATGCTACATTAGATATCATTACAGAAAAAGAAGCTATTGACTTTATGAATTCAACCCCTAGTATTGAAGAAGCTCAGCAGTTTTTTGCTAAAATTTCACCGACAACAACAAGCAACGAAACAATTACTTCTATAGATGACCTTTCTTCTGAGCAAAAAGAGTTATTCAATATTCACAGCAATCCATTAGAACAAGCTCCTGTATCATATCGTATCTGCGGTGACATTACAGCAATAGCTGGTTTTAATGGTCTCACAGCAAGTTTTGGCGCTTTTGATCCAACAAATAGTACAAATAATTATATTGCAATACTTACAAGAAATGGTACAACAATTGATTATTCCATAAATTTAAATACAGCTTTTTTCTTCTTTAATTCAACACTACCTGATTGTGGTAATTATGTTGCTTACGTCTTTGCACAGGAGAACGAACCAGGCTGTCCTACTGCTTATCAGCAACTTGCCACAGCTACAAAAAATCTACCTGATTGTTTCTAAATATTAATCCTTAAACGACATCAGTCATCCCGAATTTTCACTTGAAAATTCGGGATTTTTTTTTTGTAAAACTACATAAGACCCATAACTTCTTCTATCAACACGTTCTACTTCGTTACATAAATGGATAAGAAAACAAATCAGAAAGTAGTTTTATGTTTTTTAGTTCAAGTGTCTTCTAAGTAATTACCTGATGATTATAGTAAACGATCACTAAAAATTCTACTATACACAATATCGGTTAATCTCAGCATCAACATCTTTACAGAAAGAACTGCTAATAAGCAGCCGAGGCGATCTATGCTAACATTAACCGCAATCTCAAAAACTAGTTCAGTATACTCTAATCAATAGTAGTTTTTTCAAAACATTACATTACTAAAAATTTAAAATTATGAGAGTTTTAACCTTATTACTTTTCTGCTTATTCACTAACATTCAGATACAGGCACAAGACAATATACCTGGTTTCAATTTCTGTTGGGTAGAAGAAGATTGTGACATTAATGCAAATGGTTGGTGTACTTATAAATTATATTGGGAGACATGCGATCCGAATTTAGAATATGATTTAGTTGTCGATGTTACCTACAACAATGGTTTTTCAAATAAATATAACCACGATGAAAATTCTAGTTCTTACTTAGAAGGTGCTACAGGACCTTGGCTGTGGCCAACACAAATTTGTTTTTTATTTAATGGACAATTACTTTGTTTTGACCCTTTCGATGAAGAATATAATTGTACAGATGGTTGGGAAACAGAAAATTGCTGTGAGGATGGTTTCTCTTTAGAATTTTGTCCAATATACAATTGTGATCCTTGCGAAGATGGATGGTCTTTTGTTTGTGCCATGGGAACATTACCTAATGGAAATACCGCACAACTTCATACCATTGATCAAGACTATGTGATTAATTGGATACACCCTGGTGCTTTAGCGAATACACAATGTGCTTCTGGCTTTGCCCCACTAGATGGAAGCACAACACTCAAAGCGGAAATTATTGACTTAGCTGGTTGCTCACATATTATTACACTTGATGTTTCTTGTCCTAATTTAAGATTAGACAATGGATCTATAACAACATCAGAACATACTAGCATCTCTCCAAATCCTGCAAGCAAGTACGTTACAATATCAAATCCAGAAAAATTAAACCTTATCATACAGATATACAATTTAAATGGTCAGTTGCTTAAAGAGGATAATATTTATAAAACTCCATCTGCTACCATTGATACGAATGAACTTCCTGAAGGCACTTACATTATTCAAACTAAAAACCTAGACACTGCGCAAGCGATAAGCAGTGAAAAACTAATAATAGAACGGCAATAAACGACAACAAGGCTATAGAAAATAAGAGCTATGACTAAACAAATTCAATTATTTTTATTAATCATAAAACAACTCAATTAGTTATGAAAAACGTATTAAATTTAACAGGCATTTTATGCCTTTTCGCAACCTTAATTTTCACCTCTTGTGGAAAAGACAATGAGATCACTGACACTTCTCTAGATCTAATAACAGAACAAAAGGTTTCTGATTTCTTAGATCAAAATCCTAGCCCAGAAGAAGTAAAAGATTTCTTTAGTAGCGTTATTTCTAAAACTACAGAAACCGAATCAATTAATTCATTAGAAGATCTACCAGCTGAATATGCTGAATATTTAACTATTGATCCTACTAGTTATCAAGCTGAACAAGGAGCTATACAATCTCGTACATGTGGTGATATTGTCTCTTTCTGTTATTTTAGTGGTGGTGCAGTTGCCTTTGCTCATGACCCTACAAATAGTAATAACAATTATATAGCTTTACTAAAAAAAGATGGTGTCATCATTAATGCAGAAGTTAGTGTTTTCACAAACACAATACTTCACACCTTTTCTTTACCTAATTGTGGGAATTATTCCGTTGAAGTATATGCACAAGAAAATGAACCTGGGTGTACTCCTGGCTATCAATTTTTAAATTCTGCAAATGCGACTATAACAGATTGCTTTTAGAACAATCCTTAAGCTATAAACGCTAGAGGCTATATCAAGTATTTTTCCCTTGATATAGCCTCTTGTTATTTTAGTTCTTCAGTCACTAAAATCTACCTTGTATCGGCTCGTCACTTTCCTCTTTTACAAATAGGCTAGGTCCACGGTTAATCTCGACAACACCGTTTACTTCTTTTACTGGCACATCCTTTCCTCCATACAATTCATCATACTTCGTCGATTCAAATGCTTCTACACTTTTACCATCTATTGTACAATCGCTATAGGCATGTACATTTTTAGTACTTACTTGCAGACCTATTAGTTCTATTTTTACATTTTTGATCAACTCATCAATCAATATTCTTTTCATCGCCCTTGGCGATTTATATAATAGGTTTTCTTTAATCACTTTAGCATTTGCATAATACTTAAGCACCAATTTAGATCCTGGATTTATCTTACAATTATTTTCAAAACCTATTGTTGTTATGTGTGCATTAAAAGGTCCTTTTATGGCAAAGGTGCTAAAGTTAAGCGCAATTCGTTTGTCAGAAACATTTTCAAATTCACAAGAAAATTTAATATTTTTAGATACCCGTTTAGATGTTCCTTCTCGTACAAAACTAGAACCATCATTATCATAGATAATAGTAGCTTTTATAGCATCTGACATTTTTGACTCTTTAAATACCTCTTTTATCGGTAATCCTTTTTCTTGAAATGAATTTGCCATGGCTAAAATTTCTCCATAGGTCTTTCCTGTTATATCATAACCGAAATAGTCACGTTGTCGGAGAATGCTATAGTTAATCATAAAAGCATCTTTATCAGAAATAGTTTGATCGACGTACAGTTGTTTAAAATCAAGTTCGTAGGTCGCTTCATTGTAGGTTTTATCTCCTACTGTTTTGCCACAACTAAGAAACAATAGAATAAGGGGTAAAAAAAGGAGTATAGTTTTATTCAGCTTCATTAGAAATATTTTCTTTGCATGAAAAAGGCAAAGATATAAATCTATTTTAGATCGTTCTGTTTTTCTAACAATATTAGATTATCCCTTTTCAAAAAAATCCTTTTGCAAACCGAGGTCTGCAAAAGGATTCAAGATCAAAGTTCTATAAGTTCTCTATTGATCAGCTTTTACTACTTTGTGAACAATTCGACGGTAATCATCATATTTGATCCAGATGAAGTACACACCTTGAGCGTAGTGATCCATATTGATTTCTTGTCTAGCTTTTCCAACTGGAACATCAAATCGTTGTAACACACGTCCAAGAGCATCGACTACTTCTAGTGTACCATCTTCTTCAAGAGGCTCTAGTATTTCTACAGTAAATACATCCACAAATGGATTTGGATAAACTGCTAAGTCTGGAAGATCTTCGAATCGTAAAGTGATCTCTATTACTTTAGAGTAAACAATTTCGTTTGTATTTACATCTGTATACTTGATACGGTAGTAATTCAATCCTAAGTTTGGTTTGTTATGGAAGAATGTGTAGCTATTAGCTTCTCCATAGATGCCAGTACCTAAACTAGCCATTGAACCAACCGATTCAAACTCATTACCATGTACTGAATGCTCAATTTCGTATTGACTATTCATCGCCTCGTTTCTAGCAGCCCAGTGGATTCTTGCTTTTGCTTCCTCATCCATTGGATGACCATTTACATCTATGAAGAAGAATCCTGAACAATCTTCTACCACTATGCTTGTTGGAATAGATACAGAACATCCGAATCGAGTGACTGTAAGTGTTACTTCGTGTAATCCAGGTGTTGACCATCTTACATCTACACTTCTAGTATCAGCAGTAGATGGCGTAGCGTCTGGACCAAAGTCCCAGCTATATACCGCACCTGCACCTGAGATAGCTGCTTCGAATGTTACATTTTCATTCATACAAGCACTTGTTGGTGCTTGATCAAAACTAATGTATGGTGCTGGGTTAACTGTAATTGTTACAATGTTTGATTCAGCAACATACGATCCGCAACCTTCTCGACGTACACATCTTACGAAGTAAGTCGTTTCGTACAATTGACCTGGGTCATAACTTTCACTAGTCGCTCCAGGAATAATCATCCATGCCGTATTGTTGGTAGATGGTGTTGTATTTGGTGTTGTCGTTTGCATCCATAAGTATTCCAAGTCACCTGCTCCACCAATTGGTGTAGCAGCATTGGTTAATGTAGCAACTGTTTCACCAGCACATACATCTTGATCAGCTTCAATCTGACCTCCGTTCGTTACATCTAAACATTCTAAGTGGATACCTGCATCAAAGCTCAAGTCATCATCTTGTCCAGCAACTACTGTGAATGGATCAGTTTGTGTCGTTGTTGGATTAGCATCACTATCAACTTCATCATTCGTTCCTTGATCTTGATCTGTAAGAACATAACCATTCGGTATTGTATTCTCCATGAACTCAATAATGTATTCGCCTGGAGCAACGCCTTCGAATAAGTAGTATCCATCAGCATCAGTTGTTTCTGTCATAACAATAACATCATCAGCTGTACCAAAGACACCATCATCACCAGCAACGATAAGTTTCACCATTACTCCTTGTACGCCTGGCTCTAATGAATCTTGAATACCATCTTGATCAACATCATTCCAAACGTAATCACCAATATTTACATCACATGGAGCTTCACTTATTGTAACTGTAAATTCTGCTGTACAACCTGCATCATCTGTAACAGTCACGGTATATGTTCCGTCTACTAAGTCTTCACGTACAGAACCCGTTCCACCATCACTCCATTCGTAATCATATGCACTTGGAGCAAAGACTGCAACACCGTCACCATTATCACAAGATTCAGGAGAAGTATATTCTAACCAAGCATCTACTGTACAACCACAATCTCCTACTTCAACTATGATAACTGCTGCTTGAGCGGTACATCCGTTAGCGTCAGTTACTGTTACAATATATGAACCAGCAGTTAAGTCCGTAGCAGTCTGAGTTGTTTGACCGTTACTCCATTCATAATCATAAGGAGCTGTACCGTTGCTTACATTAGCAGTCGCTGTACCATCATTACCAATTTCACAATTTTCATTTGTTGTTGATGTCTGAATATTGATCGTGTAGTTAACCGTGATATTTTGAGTAATCGTTGTTTCATTACCACAATTATCTGTCGCTGTCCAGGTTCTTGTAATAATGTATCCGCAGTCAGCTGGAGTTTGTGTTTCCATGAATTCCACTTCTACGTTTGTATCACAATTATCAAGTGCTTCTAAATCTGTATCTGTTGGAATACCTCCATTATTATCAACTGTTATATCCGTAGGGATATTAGTGAAATAAGGATCAGTAGTATCAAGAACAGTAATGATTTGTTCTTCTACTGTTTCATTACCACAGTTGTCAGTCGCTGTCCATGTTCTTGTAATGATGATTTCATTTAAGCAAGATCCTGGCATTACGATTTCGTCGTATGAAAGCGTCACATCATTATCACAATTATCAGTCGCTGTTGGATCAGCACTTACTGGTACTTCGTCACACTCAATCGTCATATCAGCAGGTACTCCTGTAATTGTTGGAGCAGTGCTATCACCAATCTGAATTGATTGAGTTGCTTCTGCTGTGTTACCACAATTATCAGTAGCTGTCCAGGTTCTTACGATTGTATAAGCATTTGCACAATCACCGTCTACAATATTTTCATCGAATGTAATTGTAACATCGTTGTCGCAATTATCTGTCGCTGTTGGTGTAGCTGGTGCAGGCACTTGCTCTCCACATTCTATTGAAGTATTTGTAGGAATAGTTCCAAAGACAGGAGCTGTTGTATCAACAACTGTTACTACTTGAACAGCTTCAGAAACATTTCCACAATCATCAGTCGCTGTCCAGGTACGTGTAATCGTATACGCATTTTCACAAGCACCTTGACTAGTACTCTCGCTATAATTAATGTCAACATTTGTATCACAATCATCCGTTGCAGTTAATGTTGCAGGAGCAGGAATGGCATCACATTCAACTGTTGCATCCGCAGGAGCATTTGTGAATGTCGGTGCACCACCATCGCCAATTGTAATCGTCTGTGTAGCTGCTGCTGTGTTGCCACAGTTATCAGTAGCTGTCCATGTACGAGTAATGACGAATGAATTTGCACATTGTCCTGGTGTTGTGTTTTCCTCGAACGTAATGTCTACAATATTATCACAGTTATCTGTTCCTGTTACATTAGGAACAGAAGGTATTGTAGCATTACAATCTGCAACAACATCATCAGGTACTCCAACTAACACTGGGTTCGTTGTATCCTGTACATTAATCGTTTGTGTTTCGACTGTAACATTTCCACAATCATCGGTTGCTGTCCATGTACGTGTCAATGTGTAAGTATCTTTACATGGTCCTAATTCCTCTACTTCAACAAAGGTAATCTGAATATCTGTATCACAGTCATCAGTTGCTGTTGGCGTTGCAGGAGCAGGAATGGCATCACACTCAACGGTAAGATCACTTGGTATTCCTGTTAATTCAGGAGCACCACCATCACCTACTGTAATTGTTTGTGTTGCTTGAGCTGTGTTGCCACAGTTGTCAGTTGCCGTCCATGTTCTTGTAATAATGAATGCGCCTGCACATTGTCCTGGAGTAGTTGTTTCTTCAAATGTAATGTCTACATCTGTATCACAATTGTCTGTCGCTGTTGGATTAACAACAGTCGGTGCTTGATCATTACAGTTTGCTGTAACGTCAGCAGGCACATTATCAAATACTGGGTTCGTTGTATCTTGTACTGTAATCGTTTGTGTTTCTGTCGCAACATTTCCACAATCGTCAACTGCTGTCCAAGTACGAGTGATAATGTAATTATCAACACATTGACCTGAAGTAATTTCTTCATCCAATGTAACTGTAATATCATCGTCACATTCGTCTGTTGCTGTTGGTGTAGCAGGAGCAGGAATATTTCCACACTCTACTGTTTCGTCAGCAGGTACACCCGAAATAAGAGGAGCAGTTGCATCGCCTACTGTTATTGTTTGAACTGCTTGAGCAGTATTACCACAATTATCCGTCGCTGTCCATGTTCTCGTCAATGTGTAAGAACCTGCACATTGTCCCGCTGCAGTTGTTTCTGCTAAGACAACATCTACATCCGTATCGCAATTATCACTTGCAGTCACTGTTACTGGGTCAGGAATTTGACCGTTACAATCAGCTGTTGCATCGGCAGGTACATTTCCGAATACTGGGTTCGTTGTATCTTGTACTGCTATTACTTGCGTTTCTTGAGCAACGTTTCCGCAATCATCTGTTGCCGTCCATGTTCTCGTAATCGTGTAAGCATCTTGACAAGCTCCTGGCGTTATTTCTTCGCTAAACGTTACTGCTACATCACCTTGACACTCGTCGAATGCAGTTGGATTTGCAGGAGCAGGAATAGCATCACACTCAACAGTTGTATCAGCAGGTACACCTGAGATGACAGGAACACCACTATCATTTGTATTAATTGTTTGTGTAACACTAGTACTGTTACCACAATTATCGGTCGCTGTCCATGTACGTACAATGATTGACGAACCTGCACATTGTCCTGGTGTTGTATTTTCTACAAATGTTACTTCTACATCTGTATCACAATTATCGGTTGCTGTAAGATCACTAGCAGGAGGAATAGCACCGCCACAGTCTGCATCAATATCATCAGGGACAGAAGTAAAGGTTGGTGCTGTTGTATCCTGTACTGTAATTGTTTGTGTAGCCGATGCAACATTACCACAATCATCGGTCGCTGTCCATGTTCTTATAATGGTATAAGAATCTGCACAGTCTCCATCTATAATTGTTTCGTTAAATCCTCCAACCATATCTGAATCACAATCATCCGTTGCCATTGGAGTACCTACTGCAGGGATGGCATCACACTCTACTGTTACATCAGCAGGAACACCTGTTATAACAGGAGCACCTTCATCACCAACTGTAACTGTTTGTGTTTGTACATCTTGGTTACCGCAATTATCAGTCGCTGTCCATGTTCTTACTAAGATATAAGAACCTGCACATTGTCCGTCAATTTGATTTTCTGTAAAGACAATATCTACATCTGTATCACAATTATCAGTCGCTTCAACATTGACATCTGTTGATGGAGGAACACCTGTACAACTTACGTTGATATCAGCAGGAACTCCAATCAATGTTGGATTCGTTGTATCAACTACTGTTATCGTTTGTGTTTGTACATCTTGATTTCCACAGTTATCAGATGCCGTCCAGGTTCTTGTTATTGTATATTCATTGATACAAGCACCTGGAGTCGTCATTTCATCATATGAAATCATTACATCTGTATCACAATTGTCAGTTGCTGTTGGTGTAGCTGATGCTGGTGTTTCGTCACATTCAATAGTTACGTCTGAAGGCACACCACTTAAAATTGGTGCTTCAGTATCTTGTACTATAATTTCTTGGATTCCTTCAACTGCATTACCACAATTATCGGTCGCCGTCCACTTACGAATAATTGTATAGTTGTTTTCACAAGAACCTGCAACT
Source organism: Saprospiraceae bacterium (assembly GCA_020630735.1). Taxonomy (GTDB): domain Bacteria; phylum Bacteroidota; class Bacteroidia; order Chitinophagales; family Saprospiraceae; genus JAHDIP01. The sequence continues at coordinate 29,210 of JAHDIP010000027.1, forward strand.
GTAGATTCTTCATAAACAACATCAACATCTGTATCACAATTATCGGTTGCTGTAATTCCAGTTGTAGGAACTGCAGGAATCTCATCGCACTCTACTGTTTCACTTGCAGGAACACCAACTAAGATTGGATCAGTTGTATCCTGTACTGTGATAACTTGTGTTTGTACATCTTGGTTACCACAATCATCAGAAGCTGTCCATGTTCTTGTTAATGTATAGCTATCTAAACAAGCACCATCTGTACGAACTTCATTAAATGTGATATTCACATCTGTATCGCAATCATCCGTTGCTGTTGGAGTTGCAGGAGCAGGAACGTTATCACACTCTACTGTTTCATTAGAAGGTACACCAGTTAAGATTGGTGCTTCATCATCTTGAACAGATACTGCTTGAGTGGCTACCGTTTGGTTACCACAATTATCAGTCGCTGTCCATGTACGAATGATTTGGAAATCACCTGCACATCCTCCACCTGATGTTTGCTCACTATAAACAACATCCACATCGGTATCACAATTATCTGTCGCAATGATATTATCCGCTGGAGTAGTTATTGCATCACAAGAAAGTGTAACATCAGCAGGTACTCCTGTAAGGATTGGGTTCGTTGTATCCTGCACAGTTACTACTTGTGTCAAGACTGTTTGATTACCACAGTTGTCAGATGCTGTCCATGTACGAGTTAATGTGTAGCTATCTACACATCCGCCATCCGTTCTTACTTCGCTGTATGTAATATCTACATTCGTATCACAAGCATCCGTTGCTGTTGGATTAGCCGCAGCAGGAACATTATCACATTCAACCGTAGTATCATTTGGCACACCTGCTAATTCAGGAGCATCAAAGTCACCTACGTTAATTGTTTGAACGCCTATTGTTTGGTTACCACAATTATCAGTCGCTGTCCATGTTCTTGTAATTGTATAAGAATCAGGACAAGCACCTGGTGTCGTTGTTTCATTGAATGTTACATCCACATCGGTATCACAATTATCCGTACCTGTCACATCATTTGCAGATGGTGTTGGTGGTACTTCGTTACAACTTACATTCACATCATTTGGTACGCCAATCAATTCTGGGTTCGTCGTATCTTGTACTAAGATGTTTTGTGTTTCAACAGTTTGGTTACCACAGTTGTCAGTAGCTGTCCATGTTCTTACTAGAGTGTATGAATCTTGACATGCACCAGCTAATGTGTTTTCATTATAAACAACATCCACATCTGTATCACAATCATCTGTTGCAGTTGGTGAAGCCGCAGTAGGAACGTTATCACATTCTACTGTTGCATCTGTTGGCACACCAGTTAAGGTTGGTGCAGCTGCATCTCCTACTGAGATCGTTTGTGTTTGTACATTCTGATTACCACAATTATCCGTTGCTGTCCATGTTCTTACGATTGTGTAAGAATCTGCACATCCACCATCAATGATATTTTCTGTAAAGGTTACATCCACATCGGTATCACAATTATCTGTTGCAATTACATCATTCACATCTGGTGTTGGTGGTACTTGGTTACAACTTACGTTTAAGTCGCCAGGTACACCACTCAATGTTGGTTCTGTTGTATCTTGTACCGTTATCGTTTGAACAGCTTCAGCTACATTACCACAGTTGTCCGTTGCTTTCCATGTTCTTACTAAAGTATAAGAATCTAAACAAACACCATCTATAGTAACTTCACTAAACGTGATATCAACATTTGTATCACAATCGTCAGTCGCTATTGGTGCTGCTGCAGCAGGTACATTATCACACTCAACCGTTACATCCGTTGGTACACCTGTAATTTCTGGTGCAGCTGCATCTCCTACTGAGATCGTTTGTGTTTGTACATCTTGATTTCCACAGTTATCCGTTGCTGTCCATGTTCTCGTAATTGTATAAGAATCTTGACATGCGCCTGGTGTAATCACTTCGTTAAAGGTTACGTCAACATTTGTATCACAGTTATCTGTTGCTGTTACATCATTTGCGTCTGGCGTAGGTGGTACTTCGTTACAACTTACATTCGTATCAGCAGGTACTCCGCTTAATACTGGGTTTGTTGTATCTTGTACGGTTACTACTTGTGTTTCTACCGATTGGTTTCCACAGTTATCAGATGCTGTCCAGGTACGAGTCAATGTGTATGAATCTAAACAAGCGCCGTCTGCTCTTACTTCACTATATATCAAGTCTACATCTGTATCACAATCATCAGTCGCTGTTGGACTAGCCGCAGCAGGTACGTTATCACATTCAACTGTTACGTCTGTTGGTACACCTGCAATTTCTGGTGCAGCTGCATCTCCTACAACAATTGTTTGCGCTTGTACATCTTGATTACCACAGTTGTCTGTCGCTGTCCATGTTCTTGTAATTGTATAAGAATCTTGACATGCTCCTGGTGTGATTACTTCGTTGAAGGTTACATCAACATCGGTATCACAATTATCCGTTGCTGTTACATCATTTATAGAAGGTACAGGTGGAACCTCGTTACAACTTACATCTGTATCAGCAGGTACTCCTACTAATGTTGGGTTCGTTGTATCTTGTACGGTTACCACTTGCGTTTCTACTGACTGGTTACCACAGTTATCAGTAGCTGTCCATGTTCTCGTTAATGTATATGAATCTAAGCAAACACCATCTGCTCTTACTTCACTATACGTTAAATCAACATCTGTATCACAATCGTCAGTCGCTGTTGGTGATGCCGCAGCTGGTACATTATCACATTCAACTGTAAGATCAGTTGGTACGCCAGCAATTTCTGGTGCAGCCGCATCTCCTACAGAGATCGTTTGTGTTTGCACATCTTGATTACCACAGTTATCGGTCGCTGTCCATGTTCTTGTAATCGTATAAGAATCTGTACATCCTCCCGGAGTAATTACCTCGTTGAAGGTTACTTCAACATCTGTATCACAATTATCGGTTGCAATAACATCATTCACATCTGGCGTAGGTGGTACTTCGTTACAATTTACATCTGTATCAGCAGGTACTCCACTTAATACTGGATTCGTTGTATCCTGTACTGTAATCACTTGCGTTTGTACATCTTGGTTACCGCAATTATCGGTCGCTGTCCATGTACGAGTTAAGATATA
>JAHDIP010000027.1:32419-35773 GCA_020630735.1 Saprospiraceae bacterium
GTATCACAATTATCAGTTGCTGTTACATCATTCACATCTGGTGTAGGTGGTACATCGTTACAACTTACATCCGTATCAGCAGGTACTCCACTTAATACTGGGCTCGTTGTATCCACTACTGTAATTAATTGTGTCAAGATTGTACTGTTACCACAATTATCACTTGCTCCCCATGTTCTTACGATAGAGTAAGAATCTTCACATGCACCTGGTACGATATTTTCGTAGAATTGTAAATCAATATCTGTATCACAATCATCCGTAGCTGTTACATCCGCTGGAGTAGGAACGTTATCACATTCTACTGTTACATCTGTTGGTACACCTACTAATTCTGGAGCAGATGCATCACCAACAATAATCGTTTGTGATTGTACATCTTGATTTCCACAATTGTCTGTCGCTGTCCATGTACGAATTAAGGTATATGCATCATCACAGAAACCTGGGATCAATTGTTCGTTGAAAGTTACTTCAACATCTGTATCACAATTATCTGCTCCTGTTACCTGATCTACATCTGGTACTGGTGGCACTTCGCTACAACTTACTTCTGTATCAGCAGGTACGCCACTTAATACTGGGTTCGTTGTATCTTGTACTGTGATTGTTTGTATTTCTACAGATTGATTACCACAGTTATCGGTTGCCGTCCATGTACGAGTAAGAATGTAGTTATCAAGGCAGAAACCATCCGTTCTTGTTTCGTTGTAAACGAAGTCAACATCGGTATCACAATCATCTGTCACAGTTGGTTGAGCTGCAACTGGAACGTTATCACATTCTACCGTTACATCCGAAGGCACACCTGCAATTTCTGGTGCAGCTGTATCACCTACTGTAATCGTTTGCTCCCCTACTGTTTCGTTTCCACAATTATCTGTCGCTGTCCATGTTCTTACTATTGCGTAAGAATCTTGACAAGAACCAGGAATAATACTTTCATCAAAACTAATATCAACATCTGTATCACAGTTATCTGTTCCTGTTACATCGAAACCAACTTCTGGTACAGGTGGTACTTCATTACAAGCTACTGTAACATCAACTGGAAGACCAACTAATGTTGGAGGCGTTGTATCCTCAACTGATACTATTTGTTGTTCTACTGTTTGGTTACCACAGTTATCTGTCGCTGTCCAAATACGAGTAATGATGTATGTATCTGTACAAGTACCAGGTGTTGTAATTTCAGAGTAAATAAGATCTACATCGTTATCACAATTATCGGTTGCCGTAACTGTGCCTGCAGCAGGCACATCAGGAATACCATCACATTCTACTTGTGTATCAGCAGGTACTCCAAGTATTTCTGGAGCTGTTGTATCCTGTACTGTAATCACTTGCGTTTGTACATCTTCGTTTCCACAATTATCTGTTGCCGTCCATGTACGAGTGATTGTATAGTTATCTAAACAAGTACCAGCAGTTAACTCTTCTGATAATATGATATTAACTAAATCATCGCAATTATCAGTCGCTGTTGGTTGAGCAGGATCAGGAATATTATCACACTCTACTGTTTCATTTGCAGGCACACCAGATAAAACTGGGTTTGTTGTATCCTGTACTGTGATTAGTTGAGAAACCGCAGTATTGTTTCCACAGTTATCAGTCGCTAACCAAGCACGAACAATCGAGTAAGAATCTTCACATGCACCTGGTACAATTGATTCGGTAAATTCAATAGTTGGATCAGTATCACAATTATCTGTTACAATAATATCAACTCCAATCGCTGGAGGTGAAGGAATATTATCACACTCTACTATTACATCAACAGGAACTCCTGTAATTTCTGGTGCAGCTGTATCTTGAATAGTAATCAATTGCGTTTGTACATCTTGATTTCCACAATTATCTGTCGCTGTCCATGTACGTACTAGAGTGTACGCATTTTCACAGAAGCCTGCAATTGTTTCTTCATTATAAGTAATGTCTACTTCTACATCACAGTTGTCAGATGCTGTTGGTTCTGCTGGTGCAGGAACCGCATCACACTCTACTGTTTCATCAGCAGGTACGCCATCAAGAACTGGGTTCGTTGTATCTTGAACCGTAATTACTTGTGTTTGTACATTTTGATTTCCACAGTTATCAGTCGCTGTCCATATTCTTGTTAATGTGTAAGCATCTGCACAAGCTCCAGCTGTATTGATTTCTTCAAATGTAATTTCTACATCTGTATCACAATTATCAGAAGCTGTCGGAGTTGCCGCCGCTGGAACATTATCACATTCAACTGTCTCATTTGCAGGTACACCAGATAGAACTGGATTCGTTGTATCCTGTACGGTGATTAGTTGAGATAATGCAGTGTTATTTCCACAGTTATCAGTTGCTAACCAAGTACGGATGATAGAGTAAGAATCTTCACATGCACCTGGTACAATTGACTCTGTATATTCTGTTGTAGGATCAACATCACAGTTGTCTGTAATGATCACATCAACACCAATTACAGCAGGGTCAGGAATTGCATCACATTCTACTGTTACGTCAGTTGGTACTCCTGTAATTTCTGGAGCCGTTGTATCTTGAACTGTAATTAATTGTGTTTGTACATCTTCGTTTCCACAGTTGTCGGTCGCTGTCCATGTACGTACTAAAGTATAGCTATCTTCGCAGAAACCAGGAACTGTTGTTTCTTCAAATGTAATATCTACTTCAACATCACAATTATCTGTTGCCATTGGAGCAGCAGGAGCAGGAATCGCATCACACTCTACTGTCTCGTCAGCAGGTACTCCAGATAAGATTGGGTTCGTTGTATCTTGTACAGTGATGATTTGTGTTTGCACATCTTCGTTTCCACAATTGTCAGTTGCTGTCCATACACGGATTAAGTTATAATTATCTAGGCAGTTGCCATCTTCTCTAGTTTCTTCAAACGTAATTTCTACATCTGTATCACAGTTATCAGAAGCTGTTGGTGTAGCAGGAGCAGGAATCGCATCACACTCTACTGTTTCATTAGCAGGGATACCATCCAATACTGGAGCAGTAGTATCTTGTACCGTAATCAATTGAGAAACAGCTGTACCGTTTCCACAATTATCAGAAGCTAACCAGGTACGGATGATAGAGTATGAATCTTCGCAAGCACCAGGCACAACTGATTCTGTAAATTCTACATTTGGATCAGCATCACAATTATCAGTAATGATAACATCTGTACCAATCGCTGGTGCATCTGGTACTGCATCACATTCTACTGTTATATCCGTTGGTACTCCTGTAATTTCTGGAGCCGTTGTATCTTGAACTGTAATTAATTGTGTTTGTACATCTTCGTTTCCACAGTTATCAGTCGCTGTCCATGTACGTACTAATGTGTACGCATTATCACAGAAA
>JAHDIP010000027.1:35873-42391 GCA_020630735.1 Saprospiraceae bacterium
ACAGTTATCAGTCGCTGTCCATGTACGTACTAATGTGTACGCATTATCACAGAAACCAGGAATTGTTTCTTCATTAAATGTAATGTCTACTTCGTCATCGCAGTTGTCTGTTGCTGTTGGTTCTGCTGGTGCAGGAACCGCATCACACTCTACTGTTTCATCAGCAGGGATTCCAGCTAAAATTGGATTCGTTGTATCCTGTACTGTTATGATTTGAGATTGTACATCTTGATTACCACAGTTATCCGTTGCTGTCCAAACTCTTGTTAGTGTATAAGAATCTGTACAAGCTCCAGCCGTGTTAATTTCTTCAAATGTAATCTCTACATCTGTATCACAATTGTCAGTCGCTGTTGGCGAAGCAGGATCAGGGATATTATCACATTCAACAGTTTCGTTAGCAGGCACTCCAGATAGAACTGGGTTGGTTGTATCCTGTACCGTGATTAATTGAGAGAGAGCGGTATTGTTTCCACAATTATCCGTCGCTATCCAAGAGCGAATGATAGAGTATGAATCTTCACAAGTTCCAGGAACGACAGACTCTGTAAATTCTGTTGTTGGATCGGTATCACAATTATCTGTAATGATCACATCAACACCAATTACAGCTGCATCAGGAATGGCATCACATTCTACTGTTACATCTGTTGGTACACCAGTAATTTCTGGAGCAGTTGTATCTTGAACTGTTATTAGTTGTGTTTGTACATCTTCGTTTCCACAGTTGTCTGTTGCTGTCCAGGTACGTACTAATGTGTAGGCATTTTCGCAGAAACCAGGAACCGTTGTTTCTTCAAATGTAATTTCGACATCACTATCGCAATTATCAGAAGCTGTTGGTTCTCCTGCATCAGGAATCGCATCACATTCTACTGTTGCATCTAAAGGAACGTTTGCAAGAACTGGATTCGTTGTGTCTTGAACAGTTACAACTTGTGTTTGTACATCTTCGTTTCCACAGTTATCTGTCGCTGTCCATGTACGGATCAAGTTGTAGTTATCAATACAGTTTCCATCTTCTCTTGTTTCTTCTAATGTGATTTCAACGTCATCATCACAGTTGTCAGTCGCTGTTGGTGAAGCTGCATCAGGAATATTGTCGCACTCGACTGTAATATCACCTGGCACATCCGCCAATTCAGGACTTGTAGTATCTTGAACAGTTAATACCTGTGATTGAACATCTTGGTTACCACAGTTGTCAGTCGCCGTCCAGATACGTGTAATGGTGTAGTTGTTTTCACAATCACCAGAAGTAATTTGTTCATCAAATGTAATGTCTACTTCTGTATCACAATTATCTGTCGCTGTTGGTGTAGCTGCATCTGGAACATTATCACATTCTACTGTTTCATTAGCAGGGACACCTTCAAGAACTGGATTCGTTGTGTCTTGTACGGTAATAAGTTGAGAGAGAGCGGTACCGTTTCCACAATTATCAGATGCTAACCATGAGCGAATGATTGAATAAGAATCTTCGCATGCACCAGGCACAACTGATTCTGTAAATTCAACATTTGGTTCAGCATCGCAGTTATCTGTTATAATCACATCTACTCCGATTATTGGAGCATCTGGAATGTCGTCACATTCTACTACAACATCAGCAGGTACTCCTGTAATTTCTGGAGCTGTAGTATCTTGTACTGTTATCAATTGAGTTTGCACATCTTCGTTTCCACAATTATCAGTCGCTGTCCATGTACGTACTAAAGTGTAAGTATCATCACAGAAACCAGGAACGGTTGTTTCAACTAAAGTAATTTCAACTTCAGCATCACAGTTGTCCGTTGCAGTTGGTTCTGCTGCATCAGGAATAGCATCACACTCAACTGTTTCGTCAGCAGGAATTCCAGCTAGAACTGGGTCAGTTGTATCTTGAACAGTTATTACTTGTACTTGTACATCTTCGTTTCCACAATTGTCTGTCGCTGTCCATGTACGAGTCAAGGTATAAGAATCTGCACAGTTGCCATCTGTTCTTACTTCTTCGTAAGCAATATCAACTTCAAGATCACAATTATCAGTCGCTGTTGGAGAAGCTGCATCAGGAACGTTATCACACTCTACTGTTTCATCAGCAGGTACACCTTCTAATACTGGATCAGTTGTGTCTTGAACTGTAAGTGTTCTTGATACTTCACTTGAGTTACCACAATTATCAACAGCAGTCCATGTACGAACGATTGTGTAATTTTCTGCACAGTCGCCATCAAAGACTTGCTCTGTTAAGAATAGATTTACTTCTTCGTCGCAGTTATCGGTTGCAGTTGGTTCTGTTTCTTCAGGAATATTATCACACTCTACCGTTTCATCTGGCAATACACCAGTGATCGTTGGAGGTGTTGTATCCTGTACTATTACGATTTGAGTTGCTTGAGAAGTGTTACCACAATTATCAGTTGCTGTCCATACTCTGAAGATCGTGTATGAATTATCATCACAAGTACCATTGTTGGTATTGTTAAATGTTTCTTCTAAAGAAATTGTTACATCAAGATCACAATTATCTGTAGCTGTAATATCTACTCCAATAACTGGAGCATCAGGAACAGCGTCACACTCTACTGTTTCGTCAGCAGGAATTCCAGCTAAGACTGGGTTCGTTGTATCTTGTACTGTGAGTGTTCTTGATACTTCACTTGAGTTACCGCAATTATCTACAGCGGTCCAAGTACGAACAATTGTGTAATTTTCTGCACAGTCACCATCGAAGACTTGTTCTGTTAAGAATAGATTTACTTCTTCGTCACAGTTGTCTGTTGCGATTGGTTCTTGTTCCTCAGGAATATTATCACACTCTACTGTTTCATCTGGTAAGACGCCAGTGATTGTTGGTGCAGTAGTATCTTGTACTGTTACGATTTGAGTTGCTTGAGAAGAATTACCACAATCATCAGTTGCTGTCCACACTCTGAAAATAGTATAGGTATTATCATCACAAGAACCGTTGTTTGTATTATTGAATGTTTCCTCTAATGTAATCGTTACATCGTCATCACAATTATCTGTAGCCGTAATATCTACACCGATAATTGGAGCATCAGTAACTGCATCACATTCTACAGTGATGTCTGAAGGTATACCAATTAATATTGGATTTTCAGCATCAATAAATCCAGCATCAATTGAATTATTGATTTCGCCACTTCCAACTGTAATTGGAGCAGTTACGCCTGAAGCATCTACATCACTATCCAATTCGTCATCACCAGCATTCTGTGGAGAATAATCTAGACCAAGTGGACTAGTTGGGAATCCGAATGTCAAGGTATAGGTACCTGGTTTTAATTCTGTAAATTGGTAAGAACCGTCAGCAGCAGAAGTTGTTGTTAAACTTACTGGCACACCTAATAGGTCAGTTCCTTCTAAAGAAATTGGAACACCTGCTAATGGATCTTCACCTGCACCTTGTAGTCCGTCTTTGTCACAATCTTTCCAAGTGTAGTTTCCGATTTCTGCATATTCTAATACATCTACATCTTCTGGATCAGCATCATCTTCGTCGCCACCTCCGTTGTTAATTTCATCATCAACAGTTGGATCGTTTGTAGGATCGGTATCTGGATCAGAATCGATGTCTTCTGGGTTGTCACCAAACTCATCTTCTGCACTTGTCACCTCTGCATTATTCGTATAGGTTCCTTCTGCTGTTCCATCATTTACTTGTAAGATTACATTGACTGCAGCTGATGCACCTGGTAAAATTGGACCAGCAATTGAGTTCGTTAAATTCGAACCATCTACTGTCCAACCATTGGTATCATTTGGACTTAATGAGAAGCCAGCAGGGACATAATCAATTACATCAATATTTGAAGCTTCAACTGTTCCTTGATTAAATACGGTAATCGTAAATAATACATCTTCACCTGGGAAAACAGGATCCGTTTGAGTAGTCGTTTTGCGTAAAGCTATATCAAATACTTCTACTTCGATTTCTTGTGGATCTGAATCATCTTCGTCACCACCTCCGTTATTGATTTCATCATCAACAGTTGGGTCGTTTGTAGGATCAGTATCTGGAGTAGAGTCGATGTCTTCTGGATTATCTCCTAAGTCATCTTCTGCACTTAATACTTCCGCAGTGTTTACTAAAGTACCTTCAGTTGAAGCAGCTACAGTAGCTGTTATTTCAACAGATGTACTTCCTCCCGCAGCGATTGGACCAGCAACTGTAATTGTTGCTGTATTGCCAGCACCTGCTGTCCAGTTTCCATCATTTAATGTTAAACCAGTCGGAAGGTAATCTGTTACGACAATATTCGAAGCTGGTACTGTACCTTGGTTGAATACTTCAATGTTGAACGTAATGTCTTCGCCTGGGTATACTCGTCCGTCTTCGCCTGCAGCTAATGTTTTGCGTAAAGCAATATCAAATACTTCGATTGTGATATCTTCTGGATCGGCATCATCTTCGTCTTCACCTAATGTTCCATCACCATCAATATTATCATCGTCAGCTGTATTTACTTCACCACCTGTATCATTTCCTTGCGCAGTATCAGGAGTAGAATCAATATCTGTTGGGCTATCGCCTAAGTCATCATTAGCACTTACAATTTCAGCACCATTGATGATTTGACCTTGTGTTTGTTGTGCAACCGTAAATGTGATATCTACTGATGTACTTGCACCTGGTGCTAATGGACCATCAATTGTACGACGTGCTACTAGACCTCCAAAGTCTAATCCCCATGCTCCATCGTTTAATGTTAAACCAGTTGGGATATAATCAATCACTTCGATGTTTTGAGCAATTGCTGTTCCTTGGTTCGTTACCTCAATTGTGAAGGTGATATCTTCACCTGGATATGCACGGTCGTCTTCGCCAGCAGCTAACTTTTTCGTTAATGCTAAATCGAATACTTCTACTGTAATATCTTCTGGATCGGCATCATCTTCGTCTTCGCCTAATGTTCCGTCACCATCAATATTATCATCGTCACCTGTATTCACTTCTCCACCAGGATCATTATTTGGATCATTATCAGAAGACGAATCGATGTCTTGAGGTGTATCACCTAGTTCATCTTCACCTCTGCTAATTTCAGCTTCATTAATAATTTGACCTTGGAAAATTTGTGTTACTTGGAATAGTACGAAAGTCGTTACCGAACCTCCTGCAGGAATTTCATCAACGATAACTCGTGTTGCCGTATTGCCTGCACCTGCTGTCCAAGCTGGATCAGCTAATTCTAAACCAGCAGGAATGTATTCTGTGATTTCTACATTTTGAGCAGGAACCGTTCCTTGGTTGGTTATTTCTATTTTGAATGAAATGAATTCACCAGGGTAAACTCTATCGTCTTCGCCGTCATTAATTGTTTTGGTTAATGCTAAATCGTATACTTCTACTTTGATCTCTTCTGGATCCGAATCATCTTCGTCACCACCACCGTTATTGATTTCGCCATCAACAGTTGGATCGTTAGTAGGATCAGAATCTGGCGTAGAATCAATGTCTTCTGGATTGTCTCCAAACTCATCTTCAGCAGATAATACTTCTGCATTATTTGTCAATGAACCTTCTGTTGTTGCTGTTACTGTTAAAGTAATCGTAACTGTTGCACTTGAACCAGCTGCGATTGGACCCACAACAGTTGTTGTCACTTGGTTGCCAGCACCTGGAGTCCATGCTCCGTCATTTAATTCTAAACCAGTAGGGATATAATCTGTAACGACTACATTTTCAACAGGAATAGTTCCTTGGTTGAATACTTCGATTTGGAAAGTAATGTCTTCGCCAGTATATACTCTATCGTCTTCGCCTGGTGCTAATGTTTTTAATAATGCAATGTCGAATACTTCTACGATTACATCTTCTGGATCAGCATCATCTTCGTCTTCGCCAGCTTTTCCGTCACCGTCTACATTATCATCATCGGCAGAGTTGACAACACCACCATTATCGTTTGCAACTCCTGTATCTGGAGTAGAATCAATATCTACTGGACTATCGCCTAAGTCATCATTTGCACTTACAATTTCTGCACGGTTTACAATTTGTCCTTGAACATCTTGCGTAACGTTGAAAGTAATTGTAAGCGTTTCGCTATCACCTGGAGCAATAGGTCCTGCAATCGTACGACGTGCTACTAGACCTCCAAAGTCTAATGCCCAATCACCATCAATTAAGCTTAAGCCTTCAGGAATATAATCAACTACTTCGATGTTTTGAATAATTGCTGTTCCTTGGTTGATTACTTCGATATTGAACGTAACATCTTCACCAGGATATACTCGTACATCTTCGCCATCGCCTAATGTTTTCTTTAAGGCGATATCAAATACCTCTACTTTAATTTCTTCGATGTCTGCATCATCTTCGTCACCACCACCATTATTGATTTCGTTATCAACAGTTGGATCGTTGGTAGGATCGGTATCTGGAGTAGAATCGATGTCTTGTGGGTTATCACCAAACTCATCTTCTGCTAATGAGATTTCTGCTTGGTTGATGATTGAACCTTGGAAGGTTTGAGTTACTTCAAACAATACAAATGTTGAAGCAG
>JAHDIP010000261.1:0-5111 GCA_020630735.1 Saprospiraceae bacterium
TTATTTTCAGACTCGACTTTGTAGTTAGACCAGCCAGGGGGTTCGTCTAGGGTGTTGGGAATGGCTAGAGCGAAGATTAAGAGTAGTATTATTGTCATAGAGGTTTATTTTTTACCCAAAAAAATCTTTTCTAGTATGCTTTTGTGCTGTCTTCCTGCTTTAAAACGTAGATAGTAACAGCCAGGGGGTAAGCCTTGAAGTGATAATTGACCATGTGTTTGCCCTTTAGACAAGAATGATTTTTGATTATAGGCTTTTTGAACATTACCTAAATTATTATAAACCTTCACTTCTAAATCTACTTCAATAGCATGTTTTAAGCTTATGTCTATGACTGATGACTCATTATTTTGGTTAAGCGTTATTAAGTCATGAAGATATTGATCTGTTGGAGAAGTAGTTGTACTTCTAGTAGTAGCTAATTGACGTTCAAACTGGGGATAGGCGACAAACGAATCAGAAGGGTTGGGTGATGGTGAATAAACTTTGGGTGAAACTTTATTTGAGTCACTAGGTCTAGGTACTGTTGTTTTTGGAAGAATAGGGTTAGAACCTAGGGAATTGCTAGGAGTTTTAAAGGCATCATGAAGATATTGGGCAAATAAAACTTCTTTTTTGAAGTCTAGATCATTACGCAACCGTACTAAAAAACTTTGTATTTCTTTTGTGCCTAATCTTTTATGTAAATAGTCTTGAATGATTTTCTGATCTTCTTCGTTTTGCATATTGGTGGTATTTATTTTTGTTAAAAAATGGTTTTATAGAGAGACAAAGGTTTAGAAAACTATTTCTTTTTTTTTACATTGAATATTTTTCTAACTTTATTTCTGCAATCATGAAGTCCCTTTTTTACAGTCCCTACTTTTTTATCTAATCTCTCTGCTATTACTGGTGTTGACCAGCCTTCCAGATAATGAAATTCCAATAATTCTCGACAACGTTTATTCATACTTCTGATGTAACGTTTAAGATTATTAGCTTTTTCCTGGTCATAATCTTCTTCTATTTCTTTTGCTACCATTTCATAAAACTTATGTTGATTCTTTTCTAGTGAAAGCAATAAGTTTTGTGGGTTGTGTTTTTTTAAGTAATCGATACATTTATGCCTTGCTATCCCAGCAATATACTTTTGGTATGATATAGTATAGTCTGTATTATTATCTATCAATACAGAGTCCATTTTTCGACATTTTTTTAAAAAACCTACTGATACATCTGAAACAATATCGTCTAATATTTGCGAAGATATAGGATAACGGGCTAATTGTGTAAGTCTGGTTTTAACAATTCTCCTTATTTCTTGATGTGTATTTTTGTTTATTTGACAACAATTTTTTCTAGTACCATAATTCCTAAAGCAATTAATCACTAGAGTATTCTCTTCTTGAATTCGTTTACTCCATATTTCTCGCATTAATTTTTCGACATTTTTTTCCGATAGTGGAGATATAGTGTTAATTTTCTTTTTTGTTTCCCGAACTAACCAATCTACATCTGATGAAGGTCTATATTTTTCAGGTACAATTGATCGAGCTAAGGAATATAAATTTTGATGGTCAAGCATAATAGAATAGTTAATAATCTTAAAAGATTGATGAAAGATAGATAGCTAGGATGATTGTTCCTATTTTCTTGTAAGTAACAGTCAAAAAATAATTTCCGCATTTTGATTGATAAATTTACCCCTATACTGCGTTAAAAAGCCTCGCCAATGCCCTGCATTGCCTACGTTTTTTGCCTTGTCTAGGGTCAAATTTACCTAATCAAAATAGGGAACTTATTTTTCACTTGTTACTAAGTAGTGATTTTTCTATAATGATGAATCAATAATGAAATAGGCTATTGCTTCATGCTATATTTTATATGTCTATGAAATAATGGAAAGGGTTACTTTTTTCAGAAAAATATTTTCAGAATTTGATCATTATTATTTTCTAACTCAATAAAACATAACCAGCCCAACATCTTGGGTCAATATCTTCCCGTTTTAATAAATCTAATTTTGCTAAACGAAGTGCTTTGACATAAGAATGTCCAGCCAGAATATGATGGAAAAGCTGGGTTGTTAATTCTCCTGAAACTTTATCGTAAACTTTAAAAAGGGTATACACAATATTTTTGGCTCCTGAATATAAAAATCCTCGATTGATGCCCATCATGCCTTCTCCTTTGAATTGTTGCCCAATACCTGTTTCGCAGCAACTTAGTACCACTAAATCTGCATTTAATTGAAGATGGTAGACATCTGCTAGAGATAAGGTGGTATCTTTAGCTTTAGGGCTTGCAAAAAGCTCCTCCATTATTTTATCTGCCTCTGTTTTATTAGTGTCTGACTCTGATATTGGAAGGGTTTCAGGAGGAGAAAAAATAATTCCAGACAATTCTGGTTTGTCTTGTTGGTAATCTGCATGAGCAGCGATGAGTACGTATTTATATTGTTTAACTTTTTCCTTAAAGTTGTCTATAGAGGCTGATTCATGTAATTGAATTTCAGCATGGTAATTTTTCGATTCAAAAATTGCTTTAATATTTTTTACTTCTTCTTCTGAATACTTCAATACTTTGTACTTTTCTCCTCGAATCTCAACAGAACGAGTATGATCTTCCGTCAATTGTTGATCACGACTATTTCTGGTTAAAGAGTCCGCTAAATTTGATTCATAAACAGGAGCGAATCCAATAAAATTATTTTCTATATAAATGCCTTGCCGTTTTTGTTGCATCCCCCTATGCCATAAAGTTGCAGAGTAGTGATAACTTATATCATAATCCAGTAAAAGATAAGGTAGATCATTATAAGGATTATCATCTGCTATGGATTGGGTGAGTAATGCCTCAAAAGGGATTAGGGACAAATCATCATCAGGAATAATAATGAGTTCTGTTATAATAGGTAGATGATTGAAGACAGGTGCCAATAGTAATTGATACAATTCGTAGGCTAATGTGATATAATCTTCTTTATCTACTGTATTAATAGCGGTTAAGAAATCTTCAATTAATGCCTTAAAATCATCAGGTTGCTCAATAACTAAAGGGATATAGCTCGTTTTGCTAATGCCAAAAATGTAAATTTGCTTATTTTCCTCATCAATTGCATATTCTATTAAAGCTTGTTCATTGGTTAATTGTACTTGTACTTCTGTTAAAGAAGCAGATGTTACATTATATTTAATATAGTGATATTCTGGATAATCCTTTTCCAGTCGTTCTATTAAGGCTTCGTATGCTTGGCTTTGATCAAAGCGTGCATTTTGCCATATTCTAATTTGTGCTTCATCTTGTTCTGTTTTTGCTTTATACTCCTCTTCTTGGATGCGTTTGGTAAGATAAGTTAATTCCAGTTTTAAATCTCGTTCTTTTTCCAATAAATCTTCTGGAATTTTTGCTTTAAATTTTGCCTTTTCATCCTGCATATTTCCTAGCAAGACCATTGCTCTACTTTGCTCATAAAAATCAAAAGCTGTTGTCCAACAGTTTGTCTTTGTATAGCAATAATGGAAACTTTCTTTTGGAAAAGAATCTAAATTTATAGTAGCGATTTCATCCGTTGCTAATACCCATTTAATAGGATTTTTTTCAATAATTGATGCTGTATAGAGTGCGATTTTTATACCGTTTAGATAAATCGGATATGCCTGTTTTGCTAAGTGTAGTTGGCTACCTTCAGCTGAAAAAGATTTACGAATATAGGGAATCCAAGTTGCAGCAGCTTGGGTGGTAAATAAGGCAGATTGGAGGTCTTTGAGTTGTTGTTTTTCTTTGTATAGGAGGTGGAAGGTGGTGGATTTTTGGAGGAAAATGTCTAGTAAAAATTCATTAAAGATTTTTTTTGTAGTAGTAGGATTTTTATAAATACTAGTGTTGGGGTATTTTATAAAATAATTGGAAATGGCTTTTGAATATAATTGAAGAGATTTATAGTAAGATTTTACTGCTTTATAAGAGTTTGCCAAACTTAGGTAACATTTTTCCTTTATACCATTAGTTATATTCAGTAACTTACAAGTATTCAATGCCTTCTTTTTATATTGAATTGCAATTCTATGATCTTTTTTTGCTGTAAAGCATTCTCCTAGATAAAAATAAGACATTATATGCCATTGGATATTAATTGGTTGCTTATAAATAATATTATCTAAGCTTTTTTTACTGAAATTGATTGATAAATCATAATTCCTTTTTTCAAAATAGGCTTTACTAAGGTGACAGTAATTTTTTAATAGAAAAGTGTTTTTTTCATATTTTGAAAGAGCGGAACAATTTGCTATATTTTGTAAAAATATTGTAATTGCTTTTTCATACTCCTGCATTCTTAAGAAACAATTTCCTAAAAGAAGATTAGCATTTATAATACTCTTATGTGTTTTATAAGATACATCTTTATAAATATTTAATGCTCTTTTAACAAACGAAAAAGCATTATTATAGTCTCCCATTTTTAAAAAGCAGCTTCCTATACTCTGATAGTGTAAAGCACTATTTTCACTAATTAATAGTTCATTATCTAAATTATTTTTTAATGCTTTCTTATGCAATGCAATTGCATCATTATACCTACCTTTACTGGAATAACATAGCCCAATATTTCCATAAAGAGTTGATAAGTAAACTGGATTTGCCTTGTCTAAATATTTTATATATGATAGTGCTTTTTTGGAGAAAAAAAGTGATTGATCATATTGTCGTTTATACCAGAAACATAATCCTATATTTCCATAAGTACTCAATAAATATTCTTCTTTTTTTTCCAAATATTTATAACTTATATCTAAGCCTTTTTTATGAAAAAAAATTGCATTATCATACTCACCTTTATAAAAAGCACATGTTCCTAAATTATTGTATACACTTGTTAGTATATTGTTGGATTTAATTTTGTAGAGCTTTATTTTTTCTAAAATTTGCTTTGCTTTTTTGATACTTTTATTGTAATCTCCACGTTTTCTCAATCCATGACTCCACAGATTCAACCCATCCACATAACTCTCCCAGTCTTTTAATCTTTTAAAAACAGTTGCTGCTTTTTCTGCTTGTTCAATAGATAATGAATATTTATTATGTTCTAATAATTTCCTCGCTTCCTCCAGCCATACCTTCGCTTCCTCCAG
>JAHDIP010000261.1:5211-7979 GCA_020630735.1 Saprospiraceae bacterium
TCGCTTCCTCCAGCCATACCTTCGCTTCCTCCAGTCTATCAGACTTATTGAGTTCATTATTCATATCGTAAAATTTATTTTTATTAATGGAATGGGGAGATTGCTAGATTGCCTCTTTGATATAATGAGTGAGGCAAGTAATATTCATTTATGTACTAGAATCGTAGATTTATAATATGGTAAATCGAATAGTCACAATAGATAGGGCTGTAAATTTATATTGAATGGGACTAAGCAACTAGTTTAAAATGAGACACTATTATTTGCATTAAGGTATTGAGTATTAAGTAGTCCTGTAGGACTTTAAGGGGAAGGGTATTTAGTATAAATTCTGACACAATATACAAACAAAACCTAATTTAACAAAATGTCAAATTTTATTTTTTATTTTTTATGATTTAACAGATTCATAATTAGCCAATTGTGATTTAAATATATTTTTTTAAGAAAAAAGACTCGAAAAAAGTATCCAAACTGAAGCTCTTAGAGATATAGAGGGTATAGAACAAGCAATAATGGCCATTGTTTTTTGAATCCATTTATCATCAGTAATAAAATCTAAGTATATGGCTAGATCTCCTCCTAAAAAACAAAACTGATGCCCTCCTCCACCAAGAAGAATTGGCATCAGTAGTTCCCGACAGTAAATCGGATATTGTAAGATAAGAAATTTTCTGGATTTGGTTTGCTGTCTTTTTCCTAAAATAACTTTAAATCAAATTTAAATTATCTTTTATGAGATTTTTGCAATCAATTTTACTTGTAGTAATTGTAATTATAAATGTAGGAATTGCACAAGCAAATTTTCAATTAAATAGTAGTGGTGCTTCCCATCTTTATTGGCCATTTCAAAATTCTACTTATACTTCACATACATGTAGTCCTGATGGTGGTGGTGCATGGTCATGTGGTACAGGGGGATGGCATGTTGAATGTGGACCCAATTGTGGTTATCATCATGGTAGTGATTATTATGCAGATGATTGGAACCTTACTGGAACAGCGGATTGTGGTGCTGATTTTTTATCACCACTAAGCGGAACAGTTATATTCAGAGGTTGGGTTAATGGCTATGGAAATCAAGTAGTAGTACAAGCTAATTCCAATTTTGCTTTTAGAGTTACACACTTGTCAAATATAAGTGTATATAATGGGCAATATGTTTCTGCTGGGACAAAACTTGGAGATGTTGGAACAACAGGAAATTCAAGTGGATGCCATGCACATTGTGTTTTGTATAAGAATATTTCTCAATATTATGGTAATAGTACCGCTTTAAACATACTAAAGCAAGGTGGTTTTCTTGGAACATCAGGTGGACCAAACACTTTTGCAGCTCTATATTATTTTGATGCTACTGGTGGAAGTACAACCACCTGTTCTGTCCCAACTAGTAGCCAAAACTATCACAACTATATTACTCAAACTACTGCTCGCCTCAACTGTACAGCAAGTGGTACTTATAGAGATTTCCAATACCGTAAAAGTGGTACCTCTACTTGGTCTAATGTCTCACAAACATCTGGAACTTATAGAAATATTAGCGGATTAACTGCTGGCACTACTTATCAATGGCGAAGTGCTAGAAAATGTAGCAATGGACAATGGAGTAATTGGTCTAGCACAAAATATTTTACTACTAGTGCTGCAACAACTACCTGCTCCACTCCAAGTAGCAGTCAAAACTACCATAATAATGTCACCCAAACTACTGCCCGTCTTAACTGTTCTGCAAGTGGTACTTATAGAGATTTTCAATACCGCAAAAGTGGTACTTCTACTTGGTCTAATGTCTCACAAACATCTGGAACTTATAGAAATATTAGTGGTTTAACTGCTGGTACTACTTATCAATGGCGAAGTGCTAGAAAATGTAGCAATGGACAGTGGAGTAATTGGTCTAGCGTAAAATATTTTACTACCCAAGCAAATTCAAGTTGTAACCCTCCTGCGAATCCATCTGCCTACAACACTTCTTGCAGTTCTGGAGTATTTTATTGGTCCGCTGTTTCTGGTGCTTCTAGTTATAGATTATGGGCATGGAATGGGAGTAGTTGGCAGTCTTTTGCAACAACCTCAAGTACCTCCATGTCCTTGAATTTAAGTACTGGTTCTGCAACTTATTATTTAGCTGTATCTGCAATTTGTGGAAGTACTGAGAGTAATTTTACTACTTATGCCATTCTAAATACTTATTCTTGCAAAACTAGTAATACAGTAGCAAATGATCCCAATGCTTCTAAACCTAATAGTGGTTCAAGTTCTCCATTAACTGATGGTGGAGATTTAATTTTACCTCAATTTAATGTAGGTGATTTGTTGGTAGATTCACCCAAAGTATCTCAAAAGACTGATTTAACAATCTATCCCAACCCAGCGATCAATAATGCAGTTATTGAATGTGAAATAGCAGTAGCATCAAATGTTCAATTGGATTTGTATGATATTACAGGCAGAAAAATAATGGCTATCGCTTCTGGTCAAAAGGAAGCACAGACTTATACAGAAAGATTGGATTTATCTATGTTAGATAGTGGTGTTTACTTAATTCTAGGAAAAATTGGAGAGCAATTAGTGCAGGAGAAATTAGTGATTAGTAAATAGTATTTACTGTTTGCTATTGAAATTTGTTACTCCTAGTAAAGAGCTTGTAGATTTTATAATCCATAAGCTCTTTTTTAGTATTTAAATTCAAATATTTCCCACTTTACTTCTTCTCATACTTCGCCTGATACAACTGCAAATAAAAATCCCCAGGCACCTTAAAA
>JAHDIP010000262.1 GCA_020630735.1 Saprospiraceae bacterium
TATCAAGAGAATTGATGTATTCGTAATGGACAAGCTTAGTAAAATAAAAACTAGTATGTTCTATGGTAATAGTAAGCAGTAAACGTTTACTACTGTATTTAATTTTGTTGGATCAAGTAAGGTTCGATTATAGTTTTACAAATTTCTTGATGACTTTAGATTCTGCATTCTGAATACTGATTAAGTGATTGCCAGTATGTAATTGACTAATATCTAATTGGAATGTATTTAAGCCAGGATTATTATCAATTTGCTTTGTAAGAATGACTTTCCCTATGATATCAAAAACTTGAATAGTCGTTGTACTCGTCGTTTCAACTTTATATTGAATACTTAAGGATTCTTTTGCAGGATTAGGATAGACAGCGGTATCCCATTGAGGTTTAACTTCTCTAGCAAGAATAGGAGTAGTCATAAATGTACTTTTAGGAGTCCAGTTAGTCCAACCATTAAAACATTTGGTCTTCAAACGATAGAAATAATTATTTCCAGCCTGTAAGCTACTAAGGGTGAAATCTAAGTTTGGAATATTTACAAAAACCTGAATCCAATTTCCTGAAGCTCCTTTATAACCAATCTTGTAACGTAAATCATCTGGAGTAGTTGTCCAATTTAGATCTGCAGTTACAGCAGTAACATTTGAATGAGTTATGGTAGATGGACGATCACATACATCATTAGCTGTAGTGAAGTAAGCAGTATTTGTCCAAACAGAATTTGATGAACCACAATCTGTTTTTACTTGATATTCGTAAGTAGTATTAGGCTCTAAGTTATTGAAGAAGGTTTGAGAAAATTTTGCATTATAATTAATCCAACTACCATCTAGTAATCTATAACGTACTTTATATTTTTCAATGCCAGGTTCATCTGTCCAGTCAAGCTTGACACACTTACCACTTATGACATTTGCACTAGGCATTGGAGGATTACAATCAGTGTTACAAGCAGTACAAGTGCCACCACAATCTATACCTGTTTCATTGCCGTTTTGAATACCATCACTACATGTTGCAACTTGACCTGTTGCTCCATTGGTAGCGAAAATTTCAGCCATTAAATCTATAGTAGCTTGATTATTAGCCCCCTTAACATCAAAGTTTACAGAACGATCAGGAGCTATAATAATAATTGTGGGAAAACTAGAAAACTCTCCGAATGGACTTGCGGGATCCCAATACGTATCTATAACATCTTGAGATCCACCATCAGTTCCAGCACCAGGATAAGTAACACCATATGTATTGTCAAAAGTTGCTATTTGTGTATTGACATCATAAGGTGACACACTGAAAAATTGAACATCAGCATTCCCTGCGCCCCAATCTTGATATAAATTTTCTAAGTAAGGAGAGAAGGTTTGGCAATGTATACAATTAACAAACATTATATCTAGTACTACAGAATGACCTTGGTCAAGGTAATCGTATAATGTGTGTGTATTGCCATCGTGAGTTGTAATTGTAAAGTTAGGAGCACTTTGCCCATAACTTACAAATGATAGCGTTAAAAAGAAGCAAGTAATAATAGTATTTTTCATAATGTAATTCTGTGTTAGTTAAGTGATAAATTACAGGTCTTTCAATAGTCAATTCAAAAGCATTTGACAATATATTTTCTCGATTAATTTGGTCTTCAAATGTTTCATCTGTGTATACCTCTCCCGAGGGAGCATTATGGTCAACACTCCCTAAAGTATCTTTAATTTCTTATGGAACAGTAGTATTAGAATTCTTTCAGTAAATAATTTCTAGACTAGCATCATAAACTAAAAAGCCTTAAGAAGATTCCAATAGATTTGTTAGTTACCAAATTAGTTTCGGCTAATTGGTAGCAAGTCCTTTTGTCGTAATTGTAAAAGTATTTAGTGTTAGAACAGTTGTCTCTTCTTTTTCGGTTGTCGTAAAATTATACTTAAGGTTACTTACCTAAATAAAGTTTCATTTGGATTCCTGTGGTAAACAATTTCACTTGTCCATCTCCTATTCCTGTTAAAGGAATTTGGACATAGGGAGCTAATTGGATCATCATATTGTCATTAAGTCTTTGTTGATATCCTACTGAAAAATTGGTTACAGATAGGATATGATTGTTCTTCATTTCTCCAGACCAATAAGTAGGAAGGTCATCCATAGGAGTACCTGGTTCGTATGCATAATCATACCATTCTTTTCTCATAATATATGAGTTAAGCCCAGCCGTTATATAAAAGGAGGAAGCCTCATATCCTTTAAAGTAATAAGTGAAATCAAGCGGTATTTCTAGTAGATCGCAACTTCCATCTACAGATTGAGGAGTTACGTCAGTCCATCTGTCTTGTCGTGCATTGTAGTTGATTCCGTTCGTCTGATATTTCTTCTTGCTTATCGTAAATCCAGTAGATACTTGAAATCTGTTTTTGAACAAATAGGCAAATTCTAGACCTAATTTATATCCTTTTCTTGTATTGCTCATCAAGCCTACCGAAGACCATTCTTGACCCGCTACTAGACCTATTTTGAATGTATTATTATTTGGTTTTTTGTATTTTAGGGTTGGTACATCTATTTCATCAGTTTTATCATCAAAGGTAATTGCTTGCAACGAAATAGGGAAAATAGGTTCAACATTGAAAGTCGTTCGAGGTGTTTCGGTATCTGTTAATTTATCAGACATTAAAGAGCGATTCGATGTAGGGGTGATTGCTGTAGACTCAGTACTTTGATTTTTTGGTAAAGCTATTTTCGTTATTTCGGAAGAAGTAGGAGTATAGTCTATTGCAATTTTGTCATTTCTTACAGGTGGAATATTTTTCTTCTTAGGCTTCACTAATTGCTGTTTGCTATCATTGCTAAACGGTTGTTCTTTAATGATGCGTTCTTTCGCAGTAGTACGATTAGGTGTTTGTAGATTTTCTTTATTACTCGTTGTTATATCATTTGTACTTGTATTCTTTTGATCTTTGTTTGTATTATCTATTACATTTATTGTCTCTTTTTCCAAAGGAACAGATGTTTGTTCTACAGCTGTATTCGATGTAGCTGTTGTTGATGTAAGATTCCAATAAGTCATTATTCCAACACCGATAGTAGTTGCGATCAAAAAACATAGTAAAAAAATCCATCTTTTTCTTCTATGTTTTTTTAACTCTATATCTAAAAGGTCATCCATATTTCCCCACGCACTTTCTTTGAACGGGAAATCGTAGTTTTCAGAGCCTTCTTTGAATATAAAGTCTATATCCTTGTCTGGAAGATTATCCATTATTTAGAGTTAATTGTTCTTCAATCAAGGTTTTCAGTTTGGCTCTTGCTTTGCTTAAGTTAGATTTGCTTGTGCCTACCGAAATTCCTAATTTATTTGCTATTTCCTCATGCTTGAATCCATCAATTACATACATATTAAAGACCGTACTATAAGAGTGTGATAAAGACTGAACCATTTTAATTAAGTCTTTGTAAGACAATCGGCTCAGTATATTTTCTTTATCTGCTATGTGTTCTATTTCTGATAAATTAATTTTCATCGCTAAGTTTTTATTCTTTTTCAGATAATTAATGGATGTATTCACCAATATTTTTCTGAACCATGGTTTGAAATCTTGACCTCTATTATACTTCTCTATGTTATTATAAACTTTCAAAAAAGCATCATTTAGAACAATCTCAGCCTCAGCCTCATCCTTCATATAACGGACAGCTATACTCATCCCGTAAGGATAAAATGCTTGATAAAGTTGGCGTTGACTTTTTCTATTCCACTTTATACACCCTGCAATGATTGTTTCTAAATTTGAGTTCATTGTTTAATCTATATACTAACTATACAAGCCCAATTAGAAGATGGTTGCCTGCAAATTTTATTTAGATAGAGGAAAGACTAAAAATAGTGATTTTGGAGTAGATGTAAAAATATTAACAAATTGATTATCATATGATTGTGAAGGAAGTGTTCTTTGAAAGACATTTACTACCTTTGTATAGGGATAAAATCTTAAGTGGAATTAATGTTTGCATGAGTAGATGATTTTAATGATATTACTGACCATCCTTTTTTGTTAATGAGAATTCAATTTTGTTAATGAGCTGTTAAGCCTATTTACTATGTGATGTAAAGGAATTATTTTGCATCTGTAAGTATTAAAAATGAGTTCCAAATAAAGAATTCTACTATGATTTTATCTTATTGGCTCATTCTTCGTTGTATAAAATGTTATTATATCAGTACAAGACCTTTTTTAGACTGAACCAATAATATTTATTCAACTTGTGCACGATAATTTAAACCTCATTCCTTAAAAATGTCAAATAATACGATTCGACAACTTATTATTTTGGGAGCATTAGCCATTATTGGTATAATGACTGTGCAGTCGTATTGGGTATTGCGTTCATGGGATTTGAAGGAAGAAGAATTTAATCAAGCCGTTTACATCGCCTTACAAAATGTAGCAAAAGACCTTGCCAAGCTCAACGAAAGTGTTTTGCCAAGTCAAAACCTCATTTTACAACGTGCTACGAATTATTTCGAAGTCAACATCAATGATGTAATAGATGCGAATACTTTGCAATATTATTTGCAAAAGGAATTTGAAGATGCTGCCTTAAATGTCGATTTCGAATATTTTATTTACGATTGTTCTAGTAAACGAATGGTCTATGGAGATTATATCAGTTACTCGACAGATGAAGAGAAAGAAATAAAAGAGGAAGATGTCCCTCGAATCAATGATGAATTCATTTATTATTTTGGGGTGCGTTTTCCAGGGAAGTCAAGTGCGGTGATTAGTCAGATGCGCTTGTCGATTGTGTTTTCGGTTATTTTATTGCTTGCTATTTTATTTTTCATGTATTCTATCTTTATTATTTTGAGACAAAAACGATTGTCTGAAATGCAAAAAGATTTTATCAATAATATGACGCATGAATTTAAAACGCCAATTTCTACCATTAAGATTTCAGCAGATGTTTTTTTAAACAACCCCGTGATTCAAGAAGACAAACGCCTGCATCGTTATGCAAATATTATCAAAGAACAAAATCATCGGCTTAATAATCAAGTAGAAAAGGTATTGCAGTTAGCACGTATAGAGCGAGAAAATTTTTCCTTGAATAAAGAAAAAATTGATGTACATGAACTCCTTGAGAGTATTGTACAAAGTGCTGAAATAAAACTAACTGAAAAAAATGGAGCGATCAGTTGTTTCTTAGAAGCAAAACGGGCTGTCGTTGAAGCTGATCGTTTACACTTGACCAATGTGTTGGATAATCTTGTCGATAATGCTATTAAGTACTGTAAAGGTAAACCAGAAATTACACTTATAACGGCAGACTATGGCAACCAAATAAATCTGAGTATTTCCGATAATGGTATTGGTATTTCGCCAGAGCACCAAGGTAAAGTATTTAATAAGTTTTATAGAGTTCCGACTGGAAATGTACATAACGTAAAAGGCTTTGGTCTGGGACTTTTTTATATCAAAAATATTTGTGATGCACATGGCTGGAGGCTACGACTAAAGAGTACGCCCGATGTTGGAACAACGATTACCATGTCGATCAATAGACAACCTTAACGTTTTTGAGACACAAAATAATCATGATTTTAATTAATCAAATCTTCCAAGAGAATGATTTAAAAATATAGGGCGTATCTTCAAGATACACTCTATGTGAAAACGAAAAAATAGACAGTAATGAAAGCACATTTATTATACGTTGAAGATGACGAAAGTTTAAGCTTTGTTACCAAAGACAACCTTGAATTGCAAGGCTATGAAATTACCTATTGCGAAGATGGACAAAAAGCAATGGAGGTAATCAAGCAAAATAATTTTGATCTATGCATTTTAGATGTAATGCTACCCGAAATTGACGGCTTTACCATTGCTCAAGAAATAAGAAAATTTAATACAGAAGTGCCCATTATTTTCCTCACGGCAAAATCGCTGAAGGAAGACAAAATTCATGGCTTGCGCTTGGGAGGTGACGATTATATCACTAAACCATTTTCTATTGAAGAATTGATTTTGAAAATAGAAATTTTCTTGAAGCGAAGTAAAATCACTAAAGTACAAACCGTAGATAACTATCGTCTTGGCCAGTTTGAGTTTGATTATAAAAACTTGACCTTGTTAGGAAATGAACTTAATAAAACACTTACCCAAAAAGAAGCAGATTTGCTAAAACTTTTTATCGAAAATAAAAACGAAGTCATCAAACGTTCAAACATTCTTGAGCAATTATGGGGCGAAGATGATTACTTTATGGGAA
This sequence comes from Saprospiraceae bacterium, assembly GCA_020630735.1. Lineage (GTDB taxonomy): Bacteria > Bacteroidota > Bacteroidia > Chitinophagales > Saprospiraceae > JAHDIP01. The sequence goes on from JAHDIP010000262.1 coordinate 6,252, forward strand.
GAAGTCTTGATGTTTTTATTTCTCGATTACGTAAATACTTGAAGAGTGATGAATCATTGAAAATAGAAAATATTCACGGTGTTGGTTTTCGTTTTCATCTGCCAGCTACGGTATAAAGCATTACTCTTGCTATGGAAAACAAAAGCTATTAAATGAATGAGAAACATACGCCTTTTTGGCTGCTTACTATTTCCGTATTCATTGTGTTGATTGTGCCTGTACTTATTCAAGACGGTATGTTTATGGATGGCGTCTTGTATACTTGTGTTGCCAAAAACTTAGCCAATGGTTTAGGTACATTTTGGAATCCCATTTTTAGCGAAACATGGAATAAAGCTGGTGTTTCGACTTTCCACGAACATCCACCATTAATTTTTGGAATACAAGCCTTGTTTTTTAAACTATTAGGAACTAGCATTTACGTTGAACGTTTTTATTCTTTTCTCACGGCTTGTGGAACGGCTTATTTAATCCACAAAACGTGGAAGTTACTAACATTCGGTGAAGAACATTTAGGAAAACTAAGCTGGCTACCAATTCTTTTTTGGATTACAATTCCAGTAGCTTTTTGGTCTTTTCAAAATAATGTACAGGAAAATACAATGGGTATTTTTACGCTCTTAGCGGTATACTTTTCACTCAAAGCAATTTACAAAAACCAACAGCTTTGGTTTTTCTTAGTCCTATCAGGTCTGTTTATTTTTTTAGCATCATTTAGCAAAGGTATTTCAGGCTTTTTTCCGATAGGCGTTATTGGTTTATACTGGCTTGTAAGTAAGGAAATATCTTTTCTTAAAATGCTTGGCTATACGTTTATTTTGATACTCGTTCCAGTAATCATCTATCTACTACTTTCAACTAATGCTACTGCATTTGAAAGTTTGTCTTTCTATGTTGAAAAAAGATTGTTGACAAGAATAGATTCCGCACCAACAGTAGATAGTCGATTCTATATTGTCGAGCGATTATTTATGGAGTTGCTGCCTATTATAATTGTTTCGGTTTTAATGTTAGTGGCTTTTAGAGTGAAGCAAATTAAGCAAGGAATAGATAAACCCTATCGACATAAAATTATCCTACTGTTATTAATTGCTTGTAGTGGTTCGATTCCTTTAGTGCTGACATTAGTACAAAAAGGATTTTATATGGCGCATTCATTACCCTTTTTTGCAATTGGTTTTGCCTTACTTGTAGCACCAGGTTTGTCGAATTTAATGGAGCGAATTAGAGTGGAAAAACAAGCGTTTAAAGTTTTTAGAGGAGTGATGTTTTTTGCCTTAGGAGCAATACTCGTTTTTTCTTTTCTCCAAAAAGGGAAAACGAGTAGAAATGCCGATCTTTTGCACGATGTATATTTAGTTGGAGAAACAATACCACCACATTCAACGATTAGTATTGACAAAAAGATGTGGGATAATTGGGACTTGCAATGTGCTCTTATCCGCCATTTTAATATAAGTGTAGACCGCTCAAAGACGCCACATGATTTTTATTTGATTGAAAAAGAATTAGATAAAAATCCTTTGGGAAATGTTGAAAAAATAGGACTAGAAACAAAGCGATTCAATTTGTATAAACAAAAATAAAAGTCTATCTAAAAGTTAAAATAATAAGATTACAAACTAGGGGAAGACCTATTTACGTTGTTCAACTAGAAAAACAACAACATGAAAATAAGTATCCATAAACTACTTCTCACTCTTCTTTT
>JAHDIP010000263.1 GCA_020630735.1 Saprospiraceae bacterium
TCAGTATATATCTTAAAAAATACCGACTTCAAGAATAGTTTAGTATTTGTAAAGTCCTTGTCTGACAACTACGTTGGGCAGGGCTTTTTAGTTTTGAGCCTGTTTTAAAATTTTGTTTGATTATTTTTTCCCAGTTTTTTTACCTGACTCTTACTTCCGCATTCGAAACCAGCCTAAATCGGGATTCAAAAATTTATTTTCTTTCTTTCCTCTTCGAATAGATTTTGTAAAACGTCGAAATTTCTTTTCTCTACGATGCGTATTAAATTCTTTTGCTTTCGAAAAATCTCGATATACTTGCATATCCGCAAACGCTCCATGACGACGTGCCTTTTTCAAATAATCGTACATCAGTTTTTTATTCATTGCTTCAGCATATACCAATGCAATCCGATAATCTATTAAACCTGTATACAATTCACTAGCACTCTTCTGAATCGTTTGACATTTTTTATACTGCTGTACTGCCAAAGAGGTGTTCTTATTTTCTTTATGCAAATTGCCTATTTCTTCGTAAGCAAAGACAAGTGTAGAGTTCAATGTCAAAGCTTTTTCAAAAGCAGCTATCGCTCTAGCATTGTTTTTTTGATCAGCATAAATAACACCTTCATAAAAATAAATCATCGCATCTTTTGGTGTTCGCTTAGAGGCCATATTGAGGTCGCTCAGCGCACTATCGTAATCTCCTAAAAAAATATGCATTGCTCCTCTATTCCGATATGCTAGTGCTAAAGTAGGTTCCAATTTAATGGCTTTCGAAAACCAATCTCTGGCTACTCGAATATCTCGTTTACTTGGTTTTGCAATGTCTTGTTTAAAATATCGAGCAGCACCTATATTGTTATAAGCCATTGCGAAAGTACTATCTAAATGCACCGCTTTGTGAAAATCGTCGAGTGCTTGAGTAAAGTTTCGGAGGTGACATTGCGTCAATCCTCGATCATTAAATGCTTTGAAATGGTACGGATCTAATTGAGTGGTTTTGGTAAAATACTCAAATGCTTTTTGGTAAGCTCTTAATTTATAATGACTTTGCCCCAAGGCATAAGGCGCTTTAGCTTCTAAAGGTTGAAGACGTTGCAATTGTTCAAAATCCTTTATAGCTGCTCTATAGTTCTGAAGATAAAAATTCGAGTAGCCTCGATGATAGTAAGCATTGGGATGTGCTGTTGGATAGGTCGCTACAAACTCATCGAATGCAATTATGGCTGCCTTATATTCTCCTCTCGTCTTTAGTTCTATTCCTTTGTTTAGTAGCTGAACATCTATTGATTGTGCGAAGGCACAAAATTGTATTCCAAGGAAGAATTGAATTAAAAAAAAATTAGTTTTCATTCTTTCAATTAAATGTAAGAGATAGGGTGTATTTTTGAAATACGCCCTATCTCTTTTCTAGAACATTGCTAATCATCAATATATTCAATAATCCGTTGGAATCGAACACCGAAAGAGACTTCAAAACTAGTATTCGTTACATTTTGTTCAGGAAAAGGTCGTGATACATTACTTCCAATTTGTTGTGGATAAAAATATTTTCCACTAGGAACAAAAAGTTGCTTAGAAAAATCAGGGCTTATCGTTATCTCAATAAAACCATTAATAAAATTTGATAAAGGAAATTCGATTCCCCCACCTACAGTTAAACCATAATTAAACTTTCTGATATCTTGTGAAAAACTTGAATAATAAAAGCCTTCTAATGAATCTCTGAAAGTATATTCTCCTCGTATTGCTATTGAATAATAAGCATCATTATTACTCAAATTAAAATATTTTTTACCTCCTAACTGTAAAGCTGCATTATGAAATTTTAGTGTATAACTTCTTGCAGGAACATCAACTGTTGTACCCGTTTGATTGACAAATTGTGTCGCATACAAACGTTGGGCACTCCCCCTAACATGGTAACCTGCTTGCGCAAAAATGGAAAAAGGACTTTCATCATCATTTAAGGATTCAATAGAAACTGCAGCATGATATTGAAACAAAGGATCTCGATTTGTATCGGTATTCCATCGTTGCAAACCAACAGTAAGACCTCCTTTTACACCAATGTTATAACCACCATATTCGGTGCCATCATCTTGTGCTTGGATTTCTGTAAACGATAAAAACGTTATCACTAGAAATACTAAATATCTCATCATTCTTTTTTTATTTTTTCTTAAAATAAGTTTATTTCATTCTTAGTCGTTGACCAATAGTCAAAGCAACATCAGTCATATTGTTTAGTTTCATAATTTGATCTACTGTTGTATCATATTTTCTAGACAATTGGTATAAGGTATCGCCTGCTACTACTGTATGATAAACGGCATTTGATGTATCGTTTGTGTCAGGCACTTCATCCTCTGGCACAATAACTGGAGGCGGTGCAATGTCTTCAGCAGGATTTCGGAGTTTTATTTTTTCATACTTACTTACCTTACGACCTCTTAATTTGATCCGTTCGGCTTCTTTGGGCTCTGTACCGTATTGCATTCTATTTTTCTTATATAACTTATCTAATCGCAAGCCATACATTTGTGCAATATCATACATCCGTTCACCAGGTTTTACGAAGTGGTACGTTTTCTTTCCTCTATACGATCCCCGCTTTTGTTGGATATAAACCCGTTCATTTTTTTCCAATTTTTCATTCGGATTGCCGATTTCTTCATTGTATTTTATTACGCACTTAAGGGGTACATTATACTTATCGGCCAAGCTTGCAGGCGTCGCTCCTTCTTCAGCTATAATAACTTTTACGTCATTTATTCTTCTAAAACCGCCCTTCATGTCGTTAGTCACCAAATCAATAGAAGTCATATTATCATATTCATACAAATTATATTGCTCTATAATTCTTAATAGAATTTGAGGATATTTTGGATTGGTAGCGTAGCCCGCCTCTTTGAGACCATATGCCCAGCCTTCATAATCTTTTATATCTAGCCTAAACAACCGACCATAACGATATGCTTTTTTAGGATCTCTCAAAAACTGAGAATGCGCAATGAAAGATGCTTCTGGTGAAGAAAATACACGAAAACATGATTTTATTAAATTGCCTGCGGCATCATAGTCATCATCTTTGTGGTAATATTTTTCGCCTTTCCATGCAGTACCGCATTTCATCCCAAAATGATTCCTAGCCTTTGTAGCAAGTGTACTTTTACCGCTATTCGATTCTATAATAGCTTGCGCTAACTTTATACTCGCAGGTACTCCCGCACGTTCCATTTCCTTTATAGCTATTTCCTTGTAGCGTTCGATATAAGCTACACGATCATCCGTTTGACAAAAAGTAAAAACGGAACAAAACGATAGTAGGATAAATAAGACCTCTTTCTTGAACATATGTAGTTTTTTTATAATTTTGTTTTCAAAACGAATTTTAAAAACACAGAACTATGTATAGATTTCTCTTTTTATTTTTATTAACATGTTGCTTTTCTACTTGTAAAAATACAAACTCCTCGGAAAGTGCAACGAATGAATCGACTACAGATTCTAATTTACCTCAAAAAGAAGTAACAAAAGAGGATCAAAAGGTAATCATTTATGCTTGGGTAGACAAACTAAGAATAAGAAAAGAACCAAATACAAAGAGTACTATTGTCGATGAAGTAGCTGAAGGCACTGCATTGACCTTTTTAGACGAAAAAACAGACTTTACACAAAAAATTAGCATGCGAGGTACTTTATTTGATGAGCCATGGCTAAAAGTAGTAACCAATAAAGATGAAGATAAAGTTGGTTGGGTATATGGTGGTGGTGTCAAATTCTACAAACCCAACGTCGATGAGAGCCCTTCTCCTTACGATAAATGTTTGCTAGCAAACTCAAAAGGACAATTTGATAAAGCACAGTCTTGTTTTGATGATATAGAAAAAAAGCAACTCCAAAAAGATAATAAACATGTTCGAAAAACAGCTAATGGTTTTAAAATTACCTTATTGAATGGAAAAAAGGAAGTATTGACCAATGTAGCATTAAATGAAGAGGAAAGCAATGCCGAAAAATCGGTAGATTATTCTTATCGTTATTATATCGACCGAATGGGCTATTTTGTTTTCAATGCGCAACATTATGAAGGTAATTCTCATTTTCTGATGAATGATAAGTCAGGTAAAGTTAGACTGCTTTGGGGCTTCCCAAAAGCATCTCCTGACTTCAAACATATCGTTGCTACTAGTGCCGATTTAGACGCTGGCTTTAACAAAAATGGTATCCAAATTTTAGGCTTTACGGACAATGGTTTAGAAGAGTTGTTTTCAAAAAATCTAGATGAGTACGAACCTCACACTCCCAAATGGATGGATAATAAAACGATAGAATTAACACTCGTTCCGCCTGCTTATGTTGGTGGTAAAAAGAAAACTGCTCAACTTATTATGAATGATGAGGGAGAGTGGTCATTGAAAGAGTAATATCTATTTTTTCTTCAATTTTTTAAATTGCTTTTTGGTCTGTTTGGTATCGTAAATGATCGTTAGTTTTTTGATTTTACCAGCGGGTGTAAACTCAAAAACATCTGTACACAGAAAGGAAACTTCTTTGCCGTTTTTCAATATCCAATCATATCGAAACAATGCAGCGGCTGATAAGCTTTTTAAACCATAAAAAATATTGATGCATTGAATAGTAGAATCGTTCGTATCTTTAAACAATTCTTTATAAAACTTCTTTGCTGATTGTTTGCCATATAATGGAGAAACGACAATGGCTTTTCTCGCAAAAAGCTTTTTGATTTTCTTATAATCCCCTTCTTCCAATACATCCAAATATGTGGCAACTTTTCTACTAAGATCAAAGGTCCCTGTCAAACGTTGTTTTAAGCTCATAACTTGTCCTATTCAATTCAATAATTATTTTCAACCATATTAAAATACAGAATACAGCTTTGAAAACATAAGGTACTAAATACTCGTTTCGGATAAAACGAGGAAATACATCAGTTGGAGAAAGCGAGGTAAATATAAATGCTGCAATAATCAAGCCTGTATTTAATCCTTTTTGTTTTTGTGAAAAATACCACAAAGCTGCACCTGACATAGCAATAATAAAGGTTGGAGACTCCGCCTTGTGATTAAAAATAACTACCCAAAGCATTGCTGAACAAAGCATTAATAAACGAAAACCAAGGGCACTATAGTTTTTTATACGAACTAAGGGCAAGCAAAACAACAATATACCTACTAGCACCACTACATTTTTGGATAAGTCCAATCCGAACCATGAATGCAGCCAGCCCATTACCGAAAAGCCATAAGATGCAGAATGATCGGCTTGCAATAAATCACCCCAACTTGCATATAAAAATTGTAATTGATCTGGAGAAATGACCAATAGCGGTAAGAAAAGTAATAAGACTGTCCAAAATATAGTATAAGCTATAAACTTTATCTTCTCAGGATAAAACAAGAATAGTACAAAGGTGACAATGCCAAAAATTTTGATATAAACCGTCAAGACGATGAATAAGCAAGCCCAAAAAATTTGTCTGCGTTCTAAAAAACTAAAGGCTAAAATCGTCAAACCTGCAATCAAACCATTGCTTTGTGAATTTTGGAGAGAGGTTACTAGTTCAATCAATACAAACCAAAGCATAAAACTATTTACATTTTGATTGCCTGACGGGAAACGATATAAAGCCCAAAACAAGACCATCGCATTCAACAAATTCCAAATAAATAAGCCTAAAAAATCGGGTAAAACCGCCATGGGAGCCATGCCCAAAGCAAAGGTCGGCGAATACTTATACAAATCCCAGTACAAGTCTGGATACAATTTGTACAAGTCTGCATCTTGAATTAAATTATAAAACGAAGCTTTGAAAATGAGGTAGTTATTATAGCCTGTGCAAGCTACACCGTCAAAAAATTTTGGTGCAGCATTGTATGATTGTATCGTTATGAGTAAGGTAACGACAATGTAAACAATCGCAATAAATGTTGAGTTATTTAATAATTGTTTCACTCTTTCCATCCTTCCATCTTTGAAGGTCGAAGATACTATTTTTCTTAAGAATGCTTTTAAAACGTATATCCTAAAGTTAGAAATCTAAGATTATTAAAACTTGTTAATATCCCATTTGACTTTATTGGTTCACCTAAGTAAGTGCTTGGCCAGAAATAAGTTACTTTTTTGACCGAGTAGATTTTTGAGTTAAAACGAGGCATTTTTTGAATAAATAGCCGAGCTATTGTTGAAAGAAATAACGAAGTATTAACCAAAAAGATACCGTCATAAAAGTGTAAGTTGTTTTAGTCCAAGCACTTAATACCAGCAGATATAAAAATATAAAACAGCCCGAATTTTGAATAAAATCGAAATTCAGGCTGTCTTATAATTATTTTTGTCCTCCATTTATAGGAATTACTTTTGGGATACCTCCCACAAAATAGTTTATTCCATTATAATCGTATCGTTTAGTGATATCTGTTTCTTTACCATTCAGGTCTATCGGTCTCCATACAACGATGTGAGTTGCATCTCCGTTTTCTGGGCCAATCTTATAAATATAGAAATGATTATCGTCTTCGGCTACTACACTTTTATAAGTTAGATTTTTAGCTGCTGCCAAAAACTGCTTTAGTTCTTGAACAGACCTTTTAGCCTCGCCTGGTTTTCTAATACCATTTACTGTTTTGTATAAACCACAACTTTCAAATGGAGCAGCTCCAGGATCATCTACTAATTCGTAAGCATACGTTTTATAAATACCATGCTTGGCAAACAACAGTAATGCCCGAATCAAATAAGCAGCATTTGCTAATGCTCCAATTTGGCTACTATTCCAGCCAAACTCTGTAATACTTAATCGTTTTCCTTTTGATTTAGCATATGTTGCCATTTCTTTAAAATGATCAAAATGAGTTGTTTTTGATTCTGGATGAATAGTTAGTCGAGTACCATTTTGAGGATCAAAAGCATAGGCGTGATAGGTCAATTCATCAATATATTTCAAATCCTCTTCGTCTATAAAAGATTTGACATAATCGCCACTACGATAAGCACAAGGAGGTCGACCACCAAATGTGCAATCAATGTAATTATCAGGATGAGAAACTTGGAAAGCCGCATGTACAAGTTTTACTTCCCAAGTATTCGGATCATCACTTTGATAATATTCTTTACAAGCTTCTATAAAACCTTTGGTAATACTTTTATATGCATCAATACCAGGCTCTCCCCAAGGTTCGTTTCCTATTTCAATTTCATCGATCAACAATGCTCCTGTACCATTTTTGCCATCAACTCTACAATGCTTTAATACTTTTAATAAATAATACTTCGCATTATATTTAATCGTTTGAAGATCTCCTCCCCATTGCGTTCTATTGAACCATTTGTTTGGAAATTTTCTTATTTCCAACAACTCCCCCTCACTATCTTTTTCAAAAATACTCTCAAAGGAAACTCTTATAGAGTACCCCTTAGATTTCATGTGTTGGTAACGATAAATCCAATTAGACATCGTCTTCCATCCTGGCGTTACTTTAGAAGGGTAAGCACCTTCATAATCATCTTCCATCGAATGAAAAACTCTAAATTGAATTGTTGGTTTCCCCTCTTGATCGAAACCAATATCTTTAAATAGTTTTTCGTGAATCGATTGGTTTTCTGCCTTTCTTAATTCATCGTATTGTTTCCCTGTATTTACCCCAATCATTTGGGCAAAACTACGAGATCTACTTACAGAACTTTTGCCTAGTTTAGCAACTGTTCCCTTGAGATCTTCTAACTCTTTTCCAATGTTTGCTGCTTGATCAAGCAGCTCTCTTTTGATGTCATTAATGTCATCATTTTCTCTTTTAATTTCCATAGTTGTTTAATTTTTATGCTTAATTTAATGTGTTACGTTTTCGATATAT
>JAHDIP010000264.1 GCA_020630735.1 Saprospiraceae bacterium
GTTTTCTGGGAACATTTTTTTTATGGTTGTTATAATACTGGTATAATCTTGATCTAACATGTCAGCATAACCAAAACTTATATTTTTACTCGGACGAATACTGGAATGACCATTACCACGTAAATCAGCAGTAACAACAACTTTATGCTCAGTTGCCAAAGCTATTGCAAAAGGTTCGTAATATGAAGCACGAACACCCATTGCAGGAAAGATGATATAAACAGCTTCATCTTCTTTTTTTCCATTATGGTATAGGCTAATCTTATTTTTGGTTTGATCTTTATTTACTATATCAATTAATTTTGCCTCCAAACCTTTTTTGTATTTGTGTTTATTGAATGTAAATACATTTTTCTTTTTTCGGAATAAGATAACCAAAAGCGGTCAACTCTAATCCTTGTTCTCTCGCTAATAATTCAAAATCCATTTCATGATTTGCATCTACTGAAACAAGCAATCCTCCACTCGTTTGGGGATCAGCCAAAAGGTGTTTTTGATAATCTGAAATACTACCAACTTTTTCGCCATAACTTTCCCAATTTCGTTTTGTACCACCAGGAATGCAATTTTCTGTCAAGTAATAATCAAGTACATCTTTATCCAACAATGGTACTTTTTCGAATTCTATAACAGCACTAACATTACTAGCCTCACACATTTCAGACAAATGCCCAAGTAAGCCAAAACCTGTTATATCAGTCATCGCTTTGATATAAGGTTTTGCTCCAAATACTTCTCCAGATTTATTCAAAACCATCATACTATCTCTAGCAATCATATGGTGAGCATCTTTTAATTTTTGTTTTTTCTGAGCAGTTGTCAAAATACCAACGCCTAAAGGCTTAGTCAAAAATAGTTTATTATCTACTTTAGCACTATTATTTTTTTTAAGTTGAGCGATTTTCACCCTACCTGTAACAGCTAAACCAAAAATAGGCTCAGGACTGTCTATGCTATGTCCTCCGGCTAAAGGAATGCCAGCTTCCAAACATGCTTTGCGACTTCCTTCCATCACTTGATTAGCTACAGAAGGAGGAATTTCTTTTATAGGCCAACCCAAAATAGCAATTGCCATTAATGGTGTTCCGCCCATTGCATAAATATCGCTAATGGCATTGACAGAGGCTATATGTCCAAAATCCTCAGGATCATCAACAATCGGCATAAAAAAATCGGTAGAACTCACAATAGCCGTACCATCACCAAGATCAAGAACAGCAGCGTCATCTCGTTCATCATTTCCAACAAGTAAATTCGGAAAATAACTTTGTGATATTTCTTGTTTTAAAATTTCATCCAATACACTTGGTGGAATTTTACACCCACAGCCAGCTCCATGGCTATAGCTTGTCAATTTGTACTTTTTTATTTCTTCAGTTATATTATCCATATCAAACTTGTTTACAGAAATTTAATAATTGTTCTACGATTGCATTCTCTTCATTTTTTCCAAAATCTATATTGTAAATCTCTGGAGCTTTATTCTTTTCTAAATTATACTGATAGGTTTTATCATAATAACGCAAAGCAATAGCCGCAGCTGTTTTCAAATCATTTTGTTCCAATGCATCTAATGCCTCTTTCAATTGCAATCCTCCAAGCCGTTTTTTTATTTTCTGAAAAGAAGCAATTAAATCATCCTTAGAATCATGGACATAGGTATCAATCAAGATTTGAACTCTTTGTTCAAAAGGTCTTTGAATATTGATGAGTGGCGCTGCTTTTAATTTCCCCCAAAAACCTTCTGGTAAATACACTTTTCCAATTCCACGACTTTCATTTTCTACCCAAATATGCTTGGATAAATTAAGCTCCAGTATTGCTTGATATAAATTATTTTCAAACTGCTCAACTGTTGGTTGTTCTTCCTCTCCTATCCATCCAAAAGCAGATCCTTTATGTCTCGCCAAAGCCTCCAAGTCTAGCAATTGTTCTCCTTGTTTTTTCAATGCTCTAAGCAACTGAGTTTTGCCGCAACCAGTACGACCACCAAGCACTAACAATTGATAATCTAAACTCTTAAACGAAGCTTGTACAAATTGACGGTAAGCTTTATAACCTCCATTCAAAACTAAAGTATCAAACCCTGCCATTCCTAGTAGCCAAGCCAAACTTTTACTGCGCTTTCCTCCACGCCAACAATGGACGATTACCTTCTTATCAGGACAAATTTGTTCTGCCACTTCTACATACCAAGCCATCTTTGGACCTACTAATTCTAGGCCCTTTTTCATTGCTGCTTCAGGCGATTCTTGTTTGTAAATCGTTCCAACTAAAGTCCGCTCTTCATTCGTAAATAAAGGTAGGTTAAAAGCTTGTGGAATATGACCTTTTTCAAACTCGGCAGGCGTACGCACATCTAGTAAAGTGTGTGTATCCAAGTTTGATCGTAAGCATTGGATGTCAATTACCTTAGTCATCTTTTTCCCAGCCCATAGTTCGCTTCACTGCTTTTTGCCAACCTTTATACAATTCTTCTCGCTTGGCTTTTTTCATCCCTGACTTAAAGGTAACATCTAATTGCCAGTTTTTGTTGATCTCATTTAATTTCCAATACCCAACTGCCAAGCCTGCTAAATAAGCAGCCCCCAAAGCAGTTGTTTCAATTACCTTTGGTCGCTCAACTTTTACGCCTAACAAATCGGACTGAAATTGCATCAATAAATTATTAGCACAAGCACCACCATCTACTCTAAGCGCTTTTAGAGGAACCTTTGCATCTTTCTCCATCGCATCCAGTACATCCTTCGCTTGATAAGCTAAAGATTCCAAAGTTGCTCTAATCAAATGTTCTTTAGTTGTTCCACGAGTCAAGCCAAAAATTGCTCCCCTCGCATACATATCCCAGTAAGGCGCACCCAGACCGGCAAAAGCAGGGACCACATAAACCCCTTCGGTATCTGGTACCTTCATTGCAAAAAATTCAGAATCTGGCGACTCGTCAATAAGCTTCAAACCATCACGCAGCCATTGGATTGCTGCACCAGCAATAAAAACTGATCCTTCCAATGCATAATGCACTTTTCCATTCAACCCCCAAGCAATAGTCGTCAATAAACCTGCCTTAGACTGTACGGGATTTGTCCCTGTATTCATTAGCATAAAACATCCAGTCCCATAAGTGTTTTTTGCCATTCCTTGACTATGACAAGCTTGACCAAATAATGCTGCTTGTTGATCACCTGCTATTCCTGCTATCGGGATTGAAGCGCCAAATAAACTTGCTTCTGTTTCTCCATATACTTCACTCGATTGTTTTACCTCTGGCAACACAGACTTCGGTACATCTAAGGCTTTGAGCAATTTAGCATCCCAATTTAATTTTTTGATATTATACATCAATGTTCTTGATGCGTTAGAATAATCGGTTACATGGACTTTACCGCCAGTCAGCTTCCACACCAACCAAGTATCTATTGTGCCGAATAAAAGGTCGCCTTTTTTAGCCTTTGCCCTTGCACCTTTTACATTATCAAGTAACCATTTAACCTTTGTACCAGAGAAATACGCATCAGCGACTAGACCTGTATTTTTTCGAATATAAGGTTCTAGTTTTGCCGCTTTCAAATCATCACAAATACCTGCAGTTCGACGATCTTGCCACACAATAGCATGGTGTATGGGTTCACCCGTTTTTTTATCCCAAACGACAGTAGTTTCTCGTTGATTGGTAATACCTATAGCAGCAATTTGAGTAGGTTTTATTTTATTTTTCTTCAATACTTTTTGAGTAACAGCTAATTGTGTTTTCCAAATTTCATTTGCATCATGTTCTACCCAACCTGGTTTTGGATAGTATTGAGTAAACTCTTGTTGTTCGACTGCAATGATGTTTCCTGCCTTATCAAATACGATGGCACGGGAGCTAGTCGTTCCTTGGTCTATTGCTAAGATATATTGTTGCATATTATATTTTTTTTGTGTCGCACAAGATAGAAAATAATAGACTTCATTCCAAAATGAAGATCAAAATGAACATAAAAGTAGTCTTTGTGCCAAAAAAAAATTATTGAAGTACCTTATTACTTCATGTAACAAAAGTTGTTATCTATTTGTATTTTTATTTTCTAGTATAGTCGCATCATTGACAAATACTTTACTGTCATTTATTACCTTTGTCAAACCTTATTTTAGAGCATGTTGAAAAATTTCATTTGGTGGAATACGAATAATCAAAATCATTGACTGTAAATAGTTCATAAATCGTTAAAAATTAGTTCGCAATTTTTTAAAACATACTCTTTCAAAAAATAAAGACCATGCAAGTTCATAAAATACCTTTTTCAGAAGTTCCTCAATTATCTAAAAGAGATCGTGCCTATGTCGATGAAGATGTAGCCTTAAGAAGTTTTTATAAATACCCTGTATCTATTGAGGCTTTTGCAGACGTGATCAAAGACAAGCAAAAAGATGCTACTAATCGTACAGTATTAGTAGAGGTATTGAATGAACAATATGCTATTTATGATCAACATGATGCAGTAAAAAAAAATATTCATTTATTATCAAAAGAGACAACCTTTACGGTAACGACTGCGCATCAACCCAGCTTATTTACTGGTCCATTATACTACATTTATAAAATTATTTCTACGATAAATTTAGCCAAACAATTAAACACGAGCTACCCTGCTTATCAGTTTGTTCCTGTTTTTGTAACAGGTGGAGAAGACCACGATTTTGAAGAAGTCAATCATGTCAATTTATTCAATAAAAAATTAGTTTGGGAAAGTGGTCAAAAAGGTGCTGTTGGCGAAATGTCTACGGAAAGTTTAGCACCTGTATTAGAGGAACTCAAAGGCATATTGGGAACCTCTGAAAATGCAAGCAAGATATTTGAACTCATTCATAGAACTCATACATCACACAACGTTTATTCAAAAGCAATCATTGAACTGACACATGAATTATTCAAAGCAAATGGTTTAGTCATTTTGAATATGAATACGCCTAAATTAAAACGACTTTTATTGCCCATCATCAAAGAAGAATTGTTATCTCATCCTTCTAAAGATTTGGTAGATACAGAGCAAGCTAAATTAGGTGATAAAGGATTCAAATCGCAAGCTTTCCCCAGAGCTATCAATCTATTTTATTTAGATGACCAAGTACGAGAGCGGATTATTTACGAAAATGAATTGTATAAAATCAATAATACGCTAGATATTTTTACAGAAGAAGATATACTCGAAATGGCTGAATTTCATCCTGAACTATTTAGCCCTAATGTCATTACAAGACCTCTATATCAGGAACTGGTACTGCCAAATCTTGCATACATTGGAGGAGGTGGAGAATTAGCTTATTGGATGGAACGAACAACACAGTTTGAGCATTATAAAATCAATTTCCCAATGCTTATTCGAAGAAATTCAGTTTTGTGGGTTGATCAGGGAATGTCTAAAAAAGTCACAAAATTAGGTCTTCAAATTCCCGAACTATTTGGTGATACGGATGGTTTGTTAAAGTATTTTGTGCAAACGAATACAGAGGCTTCTATCAACTTGGAAGAGGAAAAGAAGGCAATAATTAATGTTTTTGAAGACATTAAAAAGAAGGTTGAAGCAGTCGATAAAAGTTTGGTAAAAACGACTAATGCGGAAGAAGCAAAAGCAATCAAGAGTTTGGAACAACTAGAAGGACGATTGATGAAAGCAGAAAAGCAGAAATTTGACGTTTCTTTAAATCAAATCAAAAGTATTAAAGAAAAACTATTTCCCTCTAACGGCTTGCAAGAACGAAAGGATAATTTCCTTTCTTTTTATCTTAAATATGGTGACACTTATTTTGATACCTTAAAGGCTCACCTCAATCCGCTAGATAAAAACTTTATTGTGATTGAAGATCGCGGGGAATAAAAGTGAAATCTAAAAATGAAAATGCTCTTATGAAATCGTAAATATCATAAGAGCATTTTTACTTTTATTTTAGCGTTACTTAATAGTAAAATCCTAAGCCGTTTTGGTATGAAAGAACGAAAGCAAATCACCCAATCTAGTTTTTAGTTCTGAACGATCGACTATAAAATCGAGGAAACCGTGTTCGAGTAAAAACTCAGAAGTTTGGAAACCTTCAGGCAAATCTTTTTTGATCGTTTCTTTAATTACTCTCGGACCAGCAAAACCAATCAAGGCTTCTGGTTCGGCAAAATTGATATCACCCAACATGGCAAAAGAAGCTGTTACACCACCTGTTGTAGGATCGGTCATCATAGAGAAATAAGGGATCCCAGCTTTAGACAATTGCGAAAGCTTTGCTGATGTTTTCGCCATTTGCATTAACGAGAAAGCTGACTCCATCATACGAGCACCGCCAGATTTGGAGATAATCATAAATGGTATATTATTTTTAAGGCAATAATCTATTGATTTTGCAATTTTTTCGCCAACAACAGATCCCATAGAACCACCAATGAAACTAAAATCCATAGCAGCAATGACTATTGGTTTTCGACTGATTTTTCCTTCAGCCACCACAATAGCATCATCCAAACCCGTTTTATCTTTGGCTGCTTCCAACCGAGTATCATAAGGTTTGAGGTCCTTAAATTTTAAGAAATCTTTGGAAACTAATTCAGAGAAATGCTCTTGATACTTGCCATCAAATAGCAAGTCAAAATAATCGTACGAACCGATGCGAACGTGATAGTTACACTTGGGACATTTATGATAGTTTTCCCTCAATTCTTTTATCGTAGTAGCTTCTTTACAACGCGCACACTTATACCACAAACCATCAGGAGCTTCCTTTTTGTCTTTTGTAGATGTAACGATACCGTCCTTAAGCCGTTTGAACCAACCCATAGGTCATGTTTTGCTTAAAAGTAAAATGATAATAACCACGTCAAAGTTAATAATCTAAGACTAAAAGTTTAAATTTTTTTTTGACTCATATTAGACCATTATCTTATAAAAAACTAATTTTCAGCATATTAGAAGCAAAAAAACAATTAAAATAAAATTTTATCCATTTAACCATGCTTTTTAAGTAAACTTTACATATTAATTTTTCTAACTACTAACCCCTTCATTTTTATGGGATTAGGTATTTTCATACTCTTTTTGCCTCTTTTTTTTCTAACACCAAAACTAAACAGTATTTGTCCTTGAAAGGATAGCAATTGTTAGCAAATATTTAGTTAAATTGCTTCCTTAAATTAGAAATCAATGTTTGTCAGAAAATTTGAATGTCCTTCCTGTGGAGGTAGTCTCGAACGATTGAGTCCTGCTAGTACAAGTATCAGTTGTGGCTATTGCGGGCAAACTAGTTTCGTTGGTGAGGAATCTATTTCTTCTGTCGGTCTTAAACATTTACTGATAGACTATGGTTCGGCATTCAACGTAGGGCAAAAAATAAAACTTGGTAAAAAAGAATTCACAATTGTTGGTCGTATACGTATAGGCTATGATGATCTTTTTTGGGATGAATGGTACGTTATTAACCTTGATACAGCAGAGGAAGCTTGGATACAAGAAGATGACGGAAGTTTCGTTTTTTTTAAAAAAGAAAAAAATATAGACCTATTTGAAAACTTTATTGATAATGTACGTGTAGGAAGAGATGAAAATTTCAGAGGTCAGTATGATTCTATTTTTGTAACGTCTAAAAATCGTGCGACAATTACTGGTAGTGAAGGTGAATTACCTGTACATGTAAAACCCCAAGATATTGCCGACTTTGTAGAAGGATTATTGAAAGGAAAAATAATTAGTGTTGAAATTTTACCAAAAGAATCAATCTTATTTGTAGGAACACCGTTTACCTTAGATGAAGTTCGTTTTTTGTAAATAGAAGTTTGAGTAAAAGCATATTTAACCTATGTTTGGCAATCTTA
>JAHDIP010000265.1 GCA_020630735.1 Saprospiraceae bacterium
TCCAATTATTGTAATGGCTTTGGGTAGGTGTTTGATGGTGTCTCCATATATTGTAGTAGGAGTTGGCAGTTGTTTAGTAGTATTACACAATATCGTAATAGTGGTGGACAGTTGTCTGCTGGAATCCCCCAGTTAAAAAGACGAGGTTACGAATTTTAGTAGATTAAATCATCGAATTAAATGGATTAACGAACCATCTAGTAAAAGGTTCGTATGTTTAAGGTGGTGTGATAGCCTTTCCCCTGATCTTATAGATTAGGGGAAAGGCTACTTGATTGTAGGATTTATTTTTCTTTCAATTTTCCTAAATGAATAGATATTTTTGGGAAAACTTCTAGTTCAGAGTTTTGTAAGCGTCCTTCTCGGAATCTGATAAATCAAGATTGTTATACCTAACAGATTCACCTTGAAATAGATCAAAGCAATTGAAAAGTTGACCACTCCCATTATATTCAAAGCAGTATCGTAATTCATCATTGGTATCAAAATAAAATCGCTGTCCATAAGTCATAAGTCCATCGGCATCAAGGGTAATTTCTTTGACACATCTATCATTTGCATCTATCCAATATTCCATGGTGTATTGAAATTCTCCAGCAGGTGTATAGAATAAAACTTGCTCTTGAGAAACACCTTTTTCAAACTGTTTTTTGGGTAACTGAAACTTGATTGTCCTACCCTCAATGGTGTTATTGCCATTTAGAATAGAGGCTATTTCTGTTTTAGTATCAATCAAAAACAGGGTCGCAACCGCTTTTTCTTCAAAGTATTGAACAAGAAATGCTAACTTTTCTTCTTTAAAGTGAGCAGCAAAATATGTATTGCTTTTTTCGATAGACTGCAATTCTTGTTTCAGATTGTAGTCTTTAAAATATTTTATTTTCATATTAGAATCTTAAGAATGGTTCTATGTCAAAACCAGAACCTGGTCTCATTAGCGAAATATCTATTTTAAAACCGAAGCTGTTACGAATTTCGTATAAAGCGTCATTAAAGACATCTGAATTGGGAATTCTATCAAAATAATAGGAATTTAGCCTACCATTAGCTATCTGTTTGTCTATAGGTTTGATACGCTTATGAATATCTTCTTCAGTGTGATTATTTAGGCGCAATCTAGCAATATAACCTTCCCTTGCTGTGGTGGCAACAGCATCAAAATCAGCGGCTGATAAAAATACTGCAATATCAATATCTTCAGCACTAGAAGTACGTAAAGAGGAACCTTGAATTCGTATATCATTTGAACTGATACCATAACTTTCTAAGAGTCCTGTAATACGTTGTTTAAAAGTATTGAATTCTTCCATCGTGTTAAAAAGATGAGGGAATCCTCTTGGAGCTATATCGTTTACCCAATTGTCCATTTGATTAATAAGTTGACTTGATGTAAGTCGTTTATTGTTTCTGGATCCTGTAAAGATAAGATCTTCGATTGCTTCTTGACTCAATCCTAGTGTACGACCCTGACTAATAATTTCTCCGAGTTCAGCATCGGAATATTGCAATTCGAAATTGTCATTATTGCTGAGGCGAGCTTCCATACGTTGTCTGGTCGCAGTAACAAGTTCGTCAATATCTTCTATTGAAGATCCGAATAGCCGCCTTAGACGTAGCATAGTAGCAGCATCTTGGTTTCGAGCGAGAGCTGCTAAAATATCATCAGGAATGATTCCATTATTAATTTGTCTCGCAATCGTTGGGTTATCTGATAGTGTACGGATAAGACCGTCAATGTCTTCTCTACTTGCCACACGCAAACGAGTTAAGGCACTTTCATCCAATAAGTCTAGAATAAGACGTTGTTCATTACTTATAGAGTCAAGAATGTCTCTGCTAATGTGTCCATTCAGACGAGCATTGGTGGTAGTCAAATCTCTTGAAGAAATCACTAGTAAAGCTCCTGTTGCTGCTAGTGCTGCAAGGATACGTACGATAGCAGCTCGTTTTTCATTCTCACTCATATCAGAGGACATGACGTTTTGTATCTGACCGATACCTTGTATACTTATTAGTGTGAAGCTTGCCCCCTCTACAACAAAGTTTGAATAAAGTAAATACCGCATGTTCCTGCCTGCTACATTGATTGCCTGTCGTCCTGCCCGTAATCCGTTTCCTGCCATACCCGCTGTCAATAAGTCTGCGGCAATTCCCAGAAGATCAATTGTTACACCTACGGTATCCAGTTCTTCGTTTTGCAGACGATCCATTATACTTAGTGTACCTGCTGCAACTCCAGCCGTAGTAGAACCAAGTATTAAAGCTGTCACGATAAGTGAACTACCACCAGTAAAAGGAGCGGCGATAAGCGCAGCTACTCCTAAACCAAGTGCCGCCCAGCCAAATCCACTAGAGAGTGAGCTAAAGAAAGACGCTCCATCTGTTTCTATATTCTGGGTGACTCTGGTAATACCTGCATCATTCTCTGGAATACGTAGGCTAATTCGACCTTCAGGATATTTATTATTTGAATCAAAATCGGCTAGTACTTTGCTTACAGTATCTCCTTCATAAATGATTTCTACATTGCTTGGGTCGAGACCAGGCGTAAGGTCCATCATTTTGAAGCCATTGCCGTTCGACGCATGGCCTATGTATAGACTGAGTGAAGTAGAAGCACCAGTACGTTTGTCGATGTGTACTGCTGTAACTGGTACTTGTTCTCGCAATTGTGGTGCGTATTCGTTGTTGATCTTAGTAAGACTTCCCTGAAGTTTTGTCACCTGATCTACCTGTTCTTCGTTTAATAAGATAGTCTGTAAGAAAGTAATTGGTTGCTGGGTTTCGTCATTTTGGCTAGGCTCGCAAATAACCACATAAGTTCCTGCTCTGCTGGTTGGCCAACTTTTACTGTTTCCTTCTCCAAGTGCGTACATACTGCCGTTCTCCCGACTTACTATGGAGTATTCTCCAATCGAATCAGGTAGCTCGTTTTGTTCTAATGGTTTGACAAACCACTGGTAACTCACTCCTTCCCCTGGGTTGTGGAGTGTATAGTTGACGTGGTTTGGTGAGGAAGGATCACTTTGAGCAGCAGGGTTGCTTCCACTAATAATGGAAATATGTGATTGTATAGTGTCACTAGGTCGATTTTCTGGGGCCAACAGACCTAATTGTGCATTTAGATCGGTTGTAAGATCTTGGAACGCAAGGTCTGGTTGGTCTTCTAATACAGCATCTGCTCTATCTTGAATGGTAACTACATTAAACTGATGACTCAAACTTACACTACCAATATTTTGAATGGTAATGTTGACGGTATAGGTATATTGTCCAACATACGGAAAACTGACAGAACCTTTCCATCCATCTAGAACAAGTCTCAAAAATCCTGGTCTGATTGCTCTTGGGGCATCTGATGGACTAGTCAACTCATTGGAAATATCATCAATTCTAAATACTTGTCTAATTATTAGGTTAAAGAACCTGGGAGGAATCCTAAGTTGTATGGAGGCATGCATTCCAGTTAGGACTTGATCCATACTGGTGATATCTGGTTCAAACACAGAGTTTTCTGACAAGTAAGTTTGTATCTCTTCTCGAATTTGTTCGTAAGTTTTGATGTAAACTGATTCAATCCAGCCTTGGTTACCTCCCGCAGTCCTAATAAGTGACCAACTTGATGCCCTTTCATTACCATGTTTGAGTATGGTTATCTCTGTTCCCAGATTGATGGTGGTATCTTCTCTTGTTGTTGTCCTTACAGGGATTTGTTGAAGACGAATGCCATCATCCGCCACTACTGTTCCAGTTTGGTTGATCTGTTCTCCTTCAAATTCAGAACTACGGTCTATGTGTTGGTCGCTTATCCAGCCCTGATTTTGATCTGAAGTTCTGATATATAGCCATTCGTCAGTCACTCCGATGACTTCCACCATCGAGTTTAGGGGATAAATGTTATCAGCAGGAGTTCCAGTAGTACTTATCCTTGCTGCTACTACATCTGGGTCATCTAAGTTGGGGGTTGTATGCAAGCGAATCCCATTAGGAGCGATGACATACCCAGATTCATTGAGTATTTGATAGTTGTTTACCTCACACGGTCCATCATCATCTTGTTTTTGGATTGGGGCATTGTTTGAAATGTAAGTACCATTGCCATCTGCAATTTGATTTTTTGTTGTTTCTCCTTTTATGGCTTTTTTCCCTAGCTCATCAGTCTCCTTCTCTAAACTTGGCTCAAGTAAAGATTGGATAGGGGTATTGGAACCTATCATAAAAGACTGTGGATTATTTAATTTCATTTGAACAGTTGTAGCAGCCTTATTCCCCATATCATCTGCTTCCTTTTCTAGTTGAGGGTCATCATTAACTCCCTGTCCCCCCATCTGCTTCGTTGCCTTCACTCGTCCCTGCTTCTGCTGTACTACATGTGCCAATTCATGTCCTATTAATTTCTGACCAGGTGTATCTAATTTAAACTGACCAGGTGCAAAGTGTAGATCTATACCTTGTGCATAAGCCAAGGCACCCATGTCCTTAGCCTTTTCAGAATTTTTGTGAATATTAACATCAGAAAAATCAGTACCAAAAGCATTCTCCATTTTGGTCTGAATGGCAAGAGGCAGTTTATTACTACCACTCGAAGTCTCTTTTTGTTGAGCTGGTACGTTATCGAGTCCAACAAGTGGGGCATTGGTATTATATGGATTGTCATCTTCTACACCAGCAGCAGCTGATTTTAATTGTATATTATCATTAGAAAGAGTCGTATCCTGTTCCTCATCATTGGTAGGAGTTTCCCTTTTTTGAACAGGTTGACGCATCGCTCCAAAGAAAGTTCCAGCGTTTTTGGCTTGGATAAAGGTATTGCTGTTCCTTGCTAGGGACTTATTTTGTTGGGGGGCAGATTTCATTAATATGGGGTTTTTTGTATAGACGGACTTATATTTTCTATTTTATAAGAATTAGAAAATATAAGCCTGCTAATAGGCTATTTAATGGGTTCCTGCATCTCTATATTAAATTTCCCTATTATCCTTTTCAATGGTTTATCGTCTAATTTGGAATAATGAAACAAATTATTTTTTAATTGGAGTCTTTCTTTTTAATCATCCGATAGTAAACTCCCAATCAATTCTTGACGACTTTCTGAATTAGGGTTAAATTTACCTAGAGTAAAATGAATAAATTACCTTCTATAAAGGCTAGAGCATTCAAATTAACTGCTTTTTGTGAGTCTTGTTGAATTTTTATATCTGAAAAATCTTGTCCTAATGTATTCTACATCTTTGCTTGAAGTTTTTTTGGTAAATTATTATTCTTGTTTTGTTGAAACAAAGGAGTAGTTTTATTGAATAAGCCACTTTTACTTCTTGATGATTTGAAGAAGGATTTTTGTTCAGATTTTGTCTTAGGAACAAGTAAAAAATAAGTTTACAATTTTGATTAGGGAAATTTGAGCCTAGACAAGGCAAAAAACGTAGGCGATGCAGGGCATCAGCGAGGCTTTTTAACGAAGTATAGGGTTAAATTTATCAATCAAAATACAAAGTTATTTTTTTACTGTTCCTTAATAAATGTTTTTTAGGAATTGTTTTACTAATCACCTTACATTTTAGTTTGATGAATGTTATGTCATAATTTTTATTTAACTGTAACTTTAAACTATCCCCTCTACCATGCCATAAATTTATTCAAAACAATCCAATTTTCCTAATGAATAGCATATTGTTAATATTTTTTATTGTCATATATTAAGTCAATAGTTCTGACCTACATACTAAATTGCTTATAGTGCTTTAATAATCTTACTAATATAAATGTAAATTATTTTATTATTACACTATTTGTACTTCTCAAATAATATTCACTAAAATCATGAACAGGCTATCTAAGTATTTAGAAATTAGTGTTGATAACTGAGAAAAGAAGATATTATATTCACCATTGATCTTACAGGAGAGTACTACTTAATTACCCAACGTATTTCTTATTTTTCCATAGTTCAACCCTCTTTGTAAGTTCTTGTTGAGGAAGTCTAGTATTGAGTTGATATAAGCGTTCAATTTTTTCAATTGCAACTTCAAAAGTGATGAGATCATATTTTAGAATCTCATCTAAAATAAAAATAATGCCTCTTACCTCTATTCCATTTTTTAGGGCAATTTTTCTTAGCTTTACATCTCCTGTGACAAGTGTTCCGTTCATTTTTTTGCTATAGTACCAAGCTGAACAATCTTCAAAACTTAATCCTGAAGAATTTTCGAGTAAATCATTTATTCCTAGGAAATCTTCAATATCAGAAGTAACAATTAAATTGATTTTGTCCTCATTGATCAATCTCGAAATAGCTCTTTTTTGTTCATTATTTATTTCTTCTAAAATAAAATCTGTTGTATGCAATTCATGTGGTAAATTTGCAAACTGATTTAAAAAGTCAAGTTTAACCAAATCTATGAGAATATTCGCATCATTTATTAATATTTTCATTTTATATTACATATAGATTTTTACGTATAATGTTAATTTCCTTGTCTAACAATGATGATGCTTTGCTCATGCTTATATTTTCTTCTGAAACAGCTCTATATACTAACCTTTCATATCTGTCAGAAAATTCAGGAGTTTCGAATCTCGAAAGATTAATTTCTTTTTTCAAGATTGGGTTAAGATTAATTTTTTGGTAGAAAGATTTCTTATGATTGCGAGATAAAATCTGAGCATCAACCAAGCTATCAATAATTGCTTGTATACTAATACCATATTTTTTTTGGGTAGTTATTAACTCAGGCAAAGTAATACGTCTGCGCTTACCGCCAAACTCTTCAATGATTATTTTCTTAGGCAATAGAAATTCTGATGCAAATTGATCACAATATTTTTCTTTTAAATTAGTTTCACAATCAGGTAAATTAAGGAGTAAATGACCTAATTCATGAAGAAGTGTAAACCTTTTCCTTTCAACAGAAAAGCTACCATTAACAATTATTATAGGATATTTATCATTGACAAAACAGGCAAGTCCATCAAATTTATGATCAACATCATCTAATTCAATTACTTTAATTTCCTTATCCTCTAAAATTTGAATAATGTTGTGAATAGGGTCCATTCCTATATTCCAATGCTGTCTTAGTTTGAGTACTATTTTTTCAATAGCCTCAATTGAGCTTATTTTATCGTTTTTAATAGCATTATTAAAAGAATAGTCTATGGACAAGATTTCTTCCAATTCCAGATAGTTGGCAAGTTTTACTTTAATCAGTTCTTTCAGCGATTCTTGACGTTTTCTCGAAAATTTTGATTTTTTCCTAAAGTTGACCTCCCCCAATTCTACCTTGTAAGTTCTAAAGAAATAGTCGATTTTTTGCCCAAATAAGTTGGCTAGTTTAATCAACTTAGTACTATCAGGAATGGATACTCCTCTTTCATATTTGCTAATCATTTGTTTAGATACACCAATTTTGTCAGCCACTTCTTGTTGAGAAAGCAATTTTAGTTTTCTAGCATTTTTAATTCTATAGGCAATTAAATTTTTCATATTTTGTAATTTGGTTGACGACTTTGTAAGAAACAAACAAAATGTCAACCGAAATGTTCTGTGTTTTTGATTAAACTCAAAGGAATTTACCAATAAATATTTATCCATGCCCCAATCACTTAATATTATTCTATTTTTATTTATTACTTATATAAAATACTGAATCAGAGGCATGATTTTTGTTAAACGTAGTAGGATTATACATTTTAGTAAGTAAGGCTATAAATATAAAGCTGTTTTTTGTATTTGATTTTCAGCTATCGCTTATGAAATAATACGAGTGCATGACATATTGGGGGGAAGGTGCAATCCTTATTATGAGGGTCTTAT
>JAHDIP010000266.1 GCA_020630735.1 Saprospiraceae bacterium
CAGCACCTTTTGCACGATGCTAAAAGAATGATTCGTTTTAATCATTCCTTTGTGTATTTAAGGCTTAATCATGAAAGTTTCATCTGTTTAAAATTTTCTTTTTGCCAAAAAAACTCTTCGCTGATTTAACTCATTAGCTCACTCCAAGTGAGCAGATGAGTAGTTCTCGACCGATTATGTGTGTCTAAACTCGAAAAGCTTTTAAGAAAGATTCTTTTTCAACACCTCTACAAACCGATACACATCCATAAACGAATTATACAAAGGAATAGGCGCAACACGAATAACATCAGGCTCTCGCCAATCCGCAATCACACCATCTTTAGTTATTTGATCAAAAAGTGTTTTATCCGCATTTTTAACTTGGATGGATAATTGACAGCCACGTTGCTTTTTGTCTCTCGGAGTAATAATTCGAATACTTTCGTTCGGAATATTATCCAATAAAAATTCCAAGTAACCAGTCAGTAAAATCGTTTTTTGATTGAGTTTTTCCATACCCACTTCGTCGAAAATATCGAGCGATGCACGCATAGCTGCCATTGCTAAGATCGGAGGATTACTCAGTTGCCAACCTTCTGCTCCAGCAATAGGATCGAAGTCGAAGCGCATATTGAAACGAGTCTCTTTATTATGCCCCCACCAACCTGCAAAACGAGGAAGCGATTTATCATTCGCATGTCGTTCGTGTACAAAACAGCCTCCTAAACTTCCAGGACCAGAATTCAAATATTTATACGTACACCAAACCGCAAAATCAATATTACTATCGTGTAATTGTAAATTTAAATTTCCTGCACCATGCGCCAAGTCAAAACCAACTAGACAACCTTTCGAATGCCCAAGCCGAGCAATTTCTTTAAAGTCAAACACCTGACCTGTGTAATAGTTTACCCCACCCAGAAGAATGAGTGCGATTTCATTTCCTTGTTCTTGAATAACCTTTTCAATATCTTCATGCCGAATGAGTTCTTCACCCGTTCTTGGTTTTAGTTCTACTAATGCATCAGCTGGATCGAAGCCATGAAACTTGATTTGAGACTCGATGGCATAACGGTCGGAAGGAAAGGCATCACTTTCCATGACTATTTTGAAACGAGTGTTGGTAGGACGATAAAAAGAAACCATCATCAAGTGTAAATTGACCGATAGCGTATTCATCACTACAACTTCTATTGGCTTTGCACCAACAACTTTTGCCATCGCATCCGTCAAAAATTCATGATAGGGCATCCAAGGATGTTTAGCATGGAAGTGTCCTTCTACACCATAACGTTCCCAGTCTTTCAGCTCCTCTTCTAAATAAGCTCGTACCGTTTTAGGTTGTAAACCCAAAGAGTTGCCGCATAAATAAATGTGTTCTTTGCCATTTTTTTGGACAGGCATATGAAATTTAGAACGATAATCTTTCAGCGGATCACTTGCATCCATTTTTTGTGCAAAGGCAGTTGTTGCTTCAAATATTGTTGTCACAGTCTAACTATTTTCCAATCGTTTTATAAAAGTGGTTTTATCAGTTCCAACAAGCCAATTGATGACATTGTTGTACCAAATGTTTTGTTTTTCGCTTTCGCTAATAAATCCTTTTGCTACTGCTTCGTCGATTACTTGCCCAGGGTAACAATCAGGAACAGATTCCATTTCACCTAGCGGATATGGGTCATCCAATCCTGCTACAATTTGAGAGCTACCTTGTCGGTCAACAAGCAATCGAAAAGAATAGACATCATGAACTAAGGTGTCGAAAAAAAGATTCGATAATTGTAGCGAATCATTCGGATGTCTTGCGCCTTCAAATAAATCTGGTCGCCCTTTAAAACCTTGTATTCGGCGACCTACATTTACTTGTCCAAATTGGTTGCCATGTGCAAAACAAACTCGAAGGTCTGGATATTTGTTGGCGTAATCTAGTAAAGTGTAAAAGTGATAAGTGTCGGCAGTTTGTGCACACATCCAAACTAAATGAAAACGCCAAAACTGATCTTGCAAATGAATCATCTTTGGTCCATCATAAGGATGAATTTCTAGTGCTAATTTATGTTTGTTGGCTAATTCGAAAATAGGCTCTACACTTGGGTGCGCAGTAGATGTCCATTGACCTTCACTATTTAAAAAGTGTGTCGGCAAACAGAGTAAAGACAATTGATGCTCGTTTACACACCGCTCAATTTCTTCCAATGCATCATCTATATAAGCAGCTTGTACGACAAAGCCACACGAAAATTTGCTAGGATGAGTATGCTGTACTTCAGCATTGAAATCGTTTTGGAAACGCATGACATCTTTCGCCTGTTGGCGTTTGAAACCATTACAATAGAGTTGAGATAAATTTAAAACGACTTCGTGTTGAATATCGTTTTTGTCCATCCACTCTAATTTTTCATTCAAGAAAAAACTAGGATCAGTCACTGGACGTTTCCAGTCTCCTTGGCGCATGAATTTTCGGTCGGCATCTAGCCAAAATATTTTCTGTTCCTTCATAAAAGAAGGAATTTGTTCAGGATAAGGAAGTAGATGACCGTGGCCATTTATTTTGATCATGCGTTATTTTTGAGAAAAATAAAAACCTAATTCTTTTTTCAATTCATCTGGCAATTCTGGTAATTCCGAACGAGGAATAAGCAGCGAAGCAATATGGTTGAGGTCTTTGAATACCTTATGCTTTTCAGCAGTAGCTGCTAAGTAGCCATGACCAGATGATCCACCTGTCCCAATTTTATTTCCAATCATTCGCATCACCATTTGAGCATGGCGGTATCGCCAAGTCGTCATCAATTCGTCGATAGATTTTAATGACATCAGCAAATTGTAAGGCATGTTTAAGATCGGTTGCTCTCGGTACAAGTTGATTAGCAAGGCGGCAATAGTTGCTTTGTACGAAAGACTTATTTTGCCTTCGGCTCTCATCTTATTGTGAGCATCTTCATCTAATACAGCTTTGAAGTAAGTATCTGTACCTCCTAGCATTTTAGAACGCATCTCTTTTTCTTTGTCGGTCAAGTAGGCAGAATCCATGATTGCCTGTTTTTCTTTGTCCAACATTCGGTGAACAGCTTTTTGGTACTCTTCTAAAAATTTGAAATTCTTTAGTTCTAAAAAAGGTGTACGTTCTAACCAAGATTCTATAAGTTCTAATAAAGAACCTCCTTCTTCAATATTTCCTAATTGCTCTTTTTGTTCTTCTGTAAAAACTACTTTGTAGGAATGCCCACTATAAGTCATTCGGTTATCTTCTTTGAGACCTAGGATTAATTCAATGATTCTGAATTGTAAACTTTGAAAACCAGAAGCAGGGAAAAGGTAATTTCTAAAATCTAAAAAGTCGAGCGGTGTCATCGTTTCTAAGACATGGATTTGCTGAATAAGCAAGCGCAGTATTTCTGATACTCGATCAAGACGACCAACCGCAGTTCCTAAGTTTCGTTCGTCCACCCAATCATCTTTAAACATCACTACTACAGAATTTAGCTCATGTATGATTTGCTTAAACCATAATTCATAGGCTTGATGTATGATAATGAAGAGCATTTCTTCGTGTGCAGGTTGGTCTTCAAGTTCTGCACTACGCAATTTTTGAGCACCTGTTATTTTATCTAGTTGTAAATAACTGTGATAGTGTATGGTGGTATATTTCTTTTTTTCGTCTGGCATCTAAGTCTCTACTTGTTTTATGAAATGTTATAAGAGGAGAATTAAAATAAAAGTTTAAATGAAAATAAAAATGACTTGATGTTTATAAACTAACAAATACTGTGTATAAACTTTTTATTTTTATTCGCATTTTCACTTTCATTATTTACGTTATTTTTATTCCGACATTTCCTAGGCGTTCAACTCTTGCTTGTACGTATTGTCCTTTTTGAACATAGACAGCAGGAGTAGCTGCACCAGCAAGAATGATATCGCCAGGATTAATTTCTTGACCATATTGAACTGCCAGTCGTGCTGCTGCAGGAATGGAGCGCAACGGGTTTCCAAGTATGGCAGCCGAAGAAGCAATATGCACAGGTTTTTGATCGACTGCTAGGATCATCCCGAGATTGTCAATTGGGGTATTAGCAGGATGCCACTTTCCTAAAACAACACCTGCCGATGAGCAATTATCTGCAATCACATCTTCTAATGAGAATTTGAAATTTTGATATCTAGAATCGATAATTTCGATAGCTGCCGAAACGGCTTCAATATATTGCCCCGCTTCTAATAATGAAATGGGGCGATCTATTTTTTTCTTTACTAAAAAACAAATTTCAGGTTCAGCACGTGGATGGATGAACTTATCCATTACTAAGTTGTCGCCTTCTTCTAGGAGCATCGTATTGGTCAATCGACCCCAGATCATATCATGGACTCCCATTTGTTGCATTTTCAGTCGGCTCGTAAAACCTAACTTTAGACCGATCAATCGTTCACCACGACTGTAGCGTCGTTCGATAGAAGCTGCTTGAATGTTGTACGCTTCTTTTTCAGTGAAGCTTTGTGTTAGACTTAATTGTTCGATAGCTGTAGCATTTAATGCCGCTTCGTCTACTATTTTTGATAAGTTTGCGATATCCATTCTAAGCGTCTTTTTTTGAAAAGTGAATATTGATTTCTCCTAGTCCTGAAATGCGGCAGCGGATAGAGTCACCAGCATTAATATTTACCATTGGGCCGAGTGCACCAGTGAGTACAATATCGCCAGCTTTGAGCGGCATGCCGACCTCAACCATTTTGTCGGCTAGCCAAACGGCAGCGTTAAGCGGATTGCCAAGACAAGCGATACCTGCACCTGTAGAGACAGGTTCGCCCATGCGTTCCATCACCATTCCACACAATTCAAAATCTATTTTTGATAGAGGAACAGGTGTAGAGCCTAAAACATACATAGCCGAAGATGCATTATCAGCTATGGTGTCATAGATTTTAATTTTCCAATCTTTGATGCGGCTGTCTACAATTTCGATGGAAGGTAAAGCATAAGCTGTAGCGTTTATTATATCTTGTACCGTATGTTTTTCGAAGGTCAAGTCTTTTTCTAAAATAAGTGCAATTTCAGCTTCAGCTTTTGGTTGTAACAAAAGTGAGCTATCTATAATATCGCCGCTACCATAAGCCATATCAGCGAATAGCATACCGAAGTCGGGTTGATCAACACCTAATTGCTGTTGAACAGATTTAGAGGTCAGTCCAACTTTACGACCTGTCAAGCGTCTTCCTTCTTTGAGCCAATGATTGGTATTGACTTGCTGAATGGCATAAGCTTCTGCTAGACTTTGTTCGGTCATAAGGTCTCTGATTGGGGCACAAGGGGTTTTGCTTTGATATACCTTTAGAAGGGTGTCAGCGATTTGTATACTATTTTCGGTGATTGTCATTTTAATGATGTTGAATAAGTTAACTTGATCTTCTTCCTCTATTTTGTAGTATCGACAAAAATAGTGAAATAAACGCTATTTACGATAAGTAATTATGTATCATTAATTTTGTTTTGAGTAATTTTTTGGAGCAAAATGAAATTAGTTTGTTTTAGAACAAACTATTTCGGTCAAAGACGGATTGATATTCTAGTGGAGTTGCAAACTCCACTAAGCATTATTTTATTTTATAGAAGTACCGCTTGCAGTAGTCAGAGACTACTGCATCGTATAAGTCGGTCTCCGACCGAACAAGGTTAATCTCTTATAAGCTTTAGTCAAATGAAATCATTTTAAACCAGTTTTTGAATCAATAATTTGAAGTTTAAATTACTTCATCAATTTTCGATGGAAATAGCCTTGTCGCATTCGATAAACCCATTTTTGACCTTTGCTAGTTGTGGGTGTTCCTAAGACTTCTTTGCATTCAGGGCAGGCAAGGTTTGGTACTTCTTTGATAGTTTTATAGTTGTTTTGTTGCTTTGAAAGCCTATCGGGAGAAGCTATATTAGATAGATAAAGTCGTAAGATACCTTTGCCTTGACCATATTTGTGATAGGTAAGGACGTAGGTTTCGCATTTGCCACAGTTGATTTTATAAGTTTTGTATTTTTGACTCATCTAATTTTTTTCAAGAATCTTGAAGGTATTAAATGTCTGTATAATTTTTCTATTTTTGTAGGATAAACCTTTAAAATAAATATGACGACTACACCTGTAAAGATTTCACCGATTATTGTCGGTACGATGCGACTAGGAGCATGGGGAGCACAATTTTCAACAGCAGACTATGAACGATTTATAGATGCTTGCCTTGATTTAGGGATCAATGACTTTGATCATGCCGATATCTATGGGCATTATACAACGGAATCAGAATTTGGTGCGGTCTTAAAA
Organism: Saprospiraceae bacterium; assembly: GCA_020630735.1. GTDB lineage: Bacteria > Bacteroidota > Bacteroidia > Chitinophagales > Saprospiraceae > JAHDIP01. The sequence continues at coordinate 6,294 of JAHDIP010000266.1, forward strand.
AAGCGTCCTGACCTTCGTTCTAAAGTTCAACTAACAACAAAGTGTGGTATCCGATTGGTCTCGGAAAATAGACCTGCTCATCGAATAAAATCATATGATTCGAGTAAGGAACATATCGTTGCTTCTGTAGAGGAATCGTTGAAGGCTTTGTCGGTAGAACAAATAGATATCTTCTTATTGCATCGACCTGACTATTTGATGCATCCACACGAAATAGCAACGGCGTTTGAACAACTAAAGAAAGCTGGAAAGGTACGTGCTTTTGGTGTATCTAATTTTACGGCTTCTCAGTTTGACCTATTGCATTCGTTTACACCTTTGGTGACGAATCAGGTAGAAGCTTCGATTTTACATTTGGATGCATTTGGTGATGGAACCTTAGATCAATGTCTGAAACATGGCGTAGTGCCAACTGCTTGGTCACCTTTTGGTGGTGGTGCACTTTTTTCTGAAGAAGTGACGCCTCGTGTTGAACGAATTAGAGAGGTGGCGAATGGTTTGGCTGAAAAATATAGTGCTAGTTTGGATCAGGTTTTATTAGCCTTTTTGCATCAGCACCCTGCGGGTATTATTCCTGTGGTGGGTACGACGAAGGTGGAACGGGTGGAAGCTGCATTGAAAAGTCTCACAGTGAAAATGACTCGAGAAGAATGGTATGACTTGTGGCAGGCTTCGACGGGGGAAGAGGTGGCATAGTAATGAAATTTTTAAATAAAAATGAAAGTTAAAATGGTTGTTTTTTTAATGCATAAGGATGTTGATTGATTGATTGATTGATTGATTGATTGATTGATTGATTGATTGATTGATTTTTGAATCTGTACTTGTTTTGTGAAGAACTTATATTCGCAAGCTCAAGAATGACAAAATAGGAAGATGAATATTTATTTTTATTTTGACTTTCATTTTGATTTCTTTCGCACGAAGGATGGGAGTAGGCACGACGTGAGGAGTGAGACCGATAGGGCCGACCAAAGGGAGCTACGTACAGCCTGACCCGAAGGGGCGTGCCCTAATGAATAAAATATTAACTCAAATTATAGAAAAACAGAATAGAGAGTAGGGAAGTGGGAGGCGAAACTTTTAGAAAAAAATCTCGCTTCCCTGTTCTCGCTTCTCATTTCTGAAAACATAAAAAATAGCATGGAAAATAATACGATTAATGTACGCTCTAGAGATATTGATGGGGCAGAGGTATCTTGGTTTGCACCGATTTGTAATGGTGATGATGCATTTTTGGGATCGCTTGATCCACGATATAAAAGTAATTGGGACAATGCATCGAATATTTTGTTGACGGCTGATAAGTTGGGCTATCGAAATATTTTGTGTCCGTCTTCTTATTTGGTGGGGCAGGATACAATGACCTTTGCTTCGGCAGTTGCACCGTTGACGAAGAACATTAATTTGCTAACGGCGATTCGATGTGGAGAGGTGCATCCTCCAATGTTGGCGAGAGCAATTTCAACTTTAGATCACATTTTGAAAGG
>JAHDIP010000267.1 GCA_020630735.1 Saprospiraceae bacterium
CTTTTGCAGGATACTAAACGCTAAAAAAGTAGCTGCCTTATCTAAAATGCAAAAAATGTCAAAGAACTAGTTATTTTTACTCGTTACTTGTATTTTGACAAAGCTAAAAGTATCCCATACTTCTGCTTGGAAACGGAAATGTACCAACTAAAGTTAGCAATAACTAATCAATTAAAAGACCAGAGAACAAAGGGCGTATCTATCAGATACTCCCTTTGTTACAACATAACACATAACACATGAAACCTAGTATACCAAAAGGGACGAGAGACTTTACCCCAGATCAAGTCCTAAAACGGAATTATATATTTGATACCATCAAAAGGGTTTTTATAAAATATGGTTACCAACCTATAGAAACGCCGACGATGGAAAGCCTCTCTACCCTTACTGGAAAGTATGGTGAAGAAGGAGACCGTTTAATCTTTAAGGTGTTGAACAACGGCGACTATCTTAAAAAAGCAGATGAAGAAGCATTAACTGATCGGAATTCTGCAAAGTTAACTTCCTCTATTTCAAAGCGTGGCTTACGTTATGACCTGACTGTGCCATTTGCTCGTTTTGTCGTGATGTACCAAAACGAAATAGCCTTCCCTTTTAAACGCTATCAGATACAACCTGTTTGGCGTGCCGATCGTCCACAAAAAGGACGTTACCAAGAATTTTATCAGTGCGATGTCGATGTAGTAGGTTCTAATTCATTGATGTATGAAGCGGAGCTTGTACAGATTTATGATGAAGTATTCGCCGAATTAGGTGTCAATGCTTGCATCAAAGTCAACAATCGAAAAGTATTGGCAGGAATGGCGGAAGCTGCAGGTATCAGCGATCAATTTATGGATATGACAATGGCCATTGATAAGTTGGATAAAATAGGGATAGAAGGGGTGCGTAAAGAAATGACTAATCGTGGTATTCCTGATAAAGCAATCAATTTAATAGAACAAATGTTGCAGGTAAAGGAATTGGAACCATTAAAAGAATTATTTAAGCATAGCGAAACAGGACTAAAAGGAGTTGAAGAACTTGAAAGCTTCCACAAGTATTTTGATCTTAAATCACCAACAAATGAAGTAAAGTTTGACATTACTTTAGCACGTGGATTGAATTATTATACGGGTTGTATTTTTGAGGTAGAGGCAAAGGATGTGAAAATTGGTAGTATCGGTGGAGGCGGTCGTTATGATGATTTGACAGGTGTGTTTGGGATGAAAGGAATGTCTGGAGTAGGTGTATCATTTGGTGCAGCTCGTATTTTCGATGTCATGGAAGAGTTGAATAGTTTTCCTCCTGAATCTGCCCAAAGTTTAAAGTTACTATTTATTGCTTTTGATACATCAACACACCAATATGCTTTCGATTGTTTAAATAAAGTGCGTGCAGAAGGTATCAATGCAGAACTGTATCCTGATCCTGTTAAGCTCAAAAAGCAAATGAAGTATGCCAACGACCGAAAAGTACCTTATGTCGTTTTGATTGGTTCCAATGAAATGGAAAGCGGTGAACTTACATTCAAAAATATGGAATCAGGCGATCAAGAAAAGTTAAGCATCGAATCAATTATAACTAAACTTAAGTAAAAAGGTAAGATGCCAAAACACAACACACTTAAATCTATACAGGCGGCTATCCAAAACGGGGAAACAAATGGTGTTTCTTTGGTTGATTATTATTTATCAAAAATAGAAGAAACAAAAGAACTAAATGTCTATGTTGAAGTCTTTGCAGCCGAAGCTAAAGAAAGAGCTAAAGTATTAGATCAAAAATATAAAAAAGATCCAACTACAGTAGGTCGTTTATACGGCATGATACTATCGATCAAAGATGTATTGTGTTACGAAGGGCATGAAGTAACCGCAGCTTCAAAGATATTGGAAGGCTTTATTGCTCCTTATAGTGCTACAGCTATTCAGAGATTATTAGATGAAGATGTTATTATCATCGGACGAGTAAATTGTGATCAGTTTGCAATGGGATCAACCAACGAAAATTCGAATTATGGTCCTACTCGAAATGCCGCAGACCCAACGAAAGTACCTGGAGGCTCTTCAGGTGCATCGGCTGTTTCTGTACAAGCAGATACCTGTTTGGCTTCTTTAGGTTCAGATACAGGAGGTTCTGTTCGGCAACCAGCTTCTTTCTGTGGAATAATAGGAATGAAGCCTACTTATGGTCGAATTTCAAGATATGGCTTACTTGCCTATGCTTCGTCTTTTGACCAGATTGGTATTCTATCCAATAGTGTAGAAGATGCCGCTTTACTTTTAGAGATAATGGCAGGAGCGGATGAATTTGATAGTACGGCTAGTCAGTCGCCCGTAAAAGCTTATTCGAAGCAGTTGTCTTTTGATAAAAAAGTTAAGATTGCTTATTTTGATACAGCGCTTAATCATCCGAATTTAGATGCAGGAGTAAAAGAGGAGACGTTTACATTTATAAGTAAATTAAAGGAGATGGGGCATACTGTCGAAGCGGTTGATTTTGAATACCTTGATTATATCATCCCTGCTTATTATGTATTGACGACTGCTGAAGCATCTTCCAATCTATCTAGGTTTGATGGCATTCGCTATGGCTATCGAAGTCCTAATGCGACCAATTTTTTAGAAACGTATACAAAATCGAGAACAGAAGGCTTTAGTGAAGAAGTAAAACGACGCATAATGCTTGGCACATTCGTTTTAAGTTCAGGATATTACGATGCTTACTACACCAAGGCACAAAAGGTACGTCGTCTAATTGCTGAGAAAACAAAAGAAATTTTCAGTACCTATGATTTTATTTTAATGCCTACAGCGCCCTCAACTGCTTGGGATATAGGTACTATGTCTAATGACCCTGTTCAAATGTATTTAGCAGACATTTATACCGTTCAGGCGAATATGGTTGGTATTCCAGCCATTGCTATTCCTCTTGGTAAACATGAAAATGGAATGCCCATTGGTGTGCAGTTGATGGCAGATAAGTGGAAAGAAGCCGAATTGTTATCTTTTGCCCAAAAAATCAGCTAGAAAATAGCATTTATTCTTATCGGATTGTTAAATATTTGGGTGGAACAGTTATTGCGATAGCCTTTTACGTTAGAAATTGATACATTTGCACTCGATTTAGAATTTACACTCATATCAGCAAATATTTGGGAACATAATATACTGAACTCAAAATGGTTTTCGGATTGCCAAACGATTGAAGCTACTGAAAATCAAACAATAACTACTAATGAAGATTCTTAAACTGAATAATAGTAGGTATCGTTGATAATTATACCTTTTACCCAAAAAAAACACAACCTCAAAAAATACTTTAGAATTGGTTTGTTGCAAAGTGTAACTGTTCTAATTCTTTTTCGTTCCATTAACATATTTAGGTAATATTATAATATATAATGAAAAAAATAAATTCACTACTATTGGCTCTGTTTGTTGTTGTCTGTTCAGTACATGCACAGTCTTACCAATCTCAGCCTGTATATACCTCTAGTTATAGCTCTTATTCTCCTATTCCTACATATACCGATAGTGAAATCAAAACACGATTGAATAACATTACGAGTCAAGTGGTTCCGCCACGTTTTGGGCCTGTTGTTCGAAGTTATGTGAAAACATATACGGTATTAAATAGAGACAAGACCGAAAAAATGATCGGTCGAGCAACGATGTATTTCCCCATTTTTGAAAAATATCTTCGGGAGAAAAACTTACCAGTTGATCTAAAATATCTACCAGTTGTAGAGTCTGCATTAAATCCTAATGCTATTTCACGTTCAAAAGCTGTAGGGCTTTGGCAATTTATGGAAGGAACAGGCAAAGAATATGGTTTGCGAGTAAGTAAAGTAGTAGATGAACGCCGAGATCCTAATAAAGCAACTCTAGCAGCAATCGACTTTTTGACAAATTTGTATCGCCGCTATGATAGTTGGGAATTAGCTTTGGCTGCTTATAATGCTGGACCTGGTCGAGTAAATAAAGCGATTAAGAGAGCTCGTAGTAAAGACTACTGGAGAGTACGTAAGTATTTGCCAAGAGAAACACGAAATTATGTACCTGCATTTATTGGGGCAACCTATGTGATGCATTATTATCAAATGCATAATTTAAATCCTCAATATCCTGCGCTTGATCTTCAAGCTACAGCTACAAGTAAGATATACCAATATTTTACTTTCGGAAAAATTTCGTCTGTTACTGGAGTGCCACTTGATATAATCAAAACGCTTAATCCGTCCTATGCTAAAAATTTTATACCCAATAGTCAAAGTGGTAATTATTTAATATTGCCTCAAAGTGCTATGATCACTTTTCTAAATTATTTAGGTAGACCTGATAGCTATCATGTCAATAATAGCATGGTTTCTACTCCGATTCCTGCACCAGGGAAAAACATCAGAGTACCAGATGCATCTTATATGAAGACGTCTTATGTTGTTCAAGCGGGGGATGATATGTCTTCACTTACAAAATTGTTTAAGTGTTCAGTAGATGAAGTGAAATTTTGGAATAACCTAGCTATTCCATATGTTCGTACAGGTCAAAAATTATGGTTCTATTTGGAAAAAGAAGGATCAACATCTTCTTCGAGTAAAAAGATAACACAGTTCGAAAAGGTAAGAACACTTCAGATTCGTCCTTTTTATGTAAAGCCTAAAGTTATCGCTGAATTGCCTAGTTTGAGTACCAGTAAATCGAAAACCTCGTCGAAAGCAAAAACGAAGAAGGTAGCGACATCTAATACTTCATCTAGACAATTGCTCAAAACAAAAGGAGAATACGTTTATTATCAAATTAGGCGTAGAGAAACCTTATGGGAGATCGCAGATAGATATCCTAATATCAGTGTTAAGGATATTATGGATCTCAATAATTTTAATAAAAACAACATGCCTAAAGCAGGCACGCTCATAAAGATCAAGAAGATTTAGTATCTTATATCTCTTCTTCAAAAAATCCACATTAAATAATTTAATGTGGATTTTTTTTGTAAAAAAATAAATATTGTAGAAACGTTTTATACAAACCTTTAGTCAGTACGTTCTTAAAAACTTATACTTAAGCTATTCTTTTAATAAAAAACAATAGTCTGTCACAATAATTGATTATTCCTGCTTAAATTTTAATTAGCATTAATGTGTGATTGCTTCTTTTTGAAATTCGATATATCTTTGCTTCATCATTATACAATTACTTCCCCTCTTTAATTTTTTCATCCATTACATTATAAACCGAAATTTCAATAAACTAAAATGACGAGAACAAAGCAATTATGTTTGCTTATCTCCTTATTGTATTATTTACCCTCCCTGTATAGTTCTCCATTACATTCAAGAGAAAACATTCCTAAAAATTCAGATATAGAAATTGCTGATAGGATAGCATATAGTAGAGAATATATTGACGCAGAATACAACGAAAAAGTCAAACATTTCATTGACTTTTATACAATAAATAAAAGGAATAGAGCAGAAATAGTGCTAGGTAGAGCAGTGATCTACTTTCCACTAATTGAGAAATATATCCGTAAATATAGATTACCTGATGAATTAAAATATTTGCCAACGCTGGAATCCACCTTAAATCCTACGGCGGTTTCTAAAGCCGGTGCAGCAGGTCTTTGGCAGTTAATGCCAGCTACCGCAAAGGCATATGGCTTAGTGGTAAACGATATCGTAGACGAACGGTTTGATCCGCATAAATCAACAGAAGCAGCTTTACTTTATCTAAGAGATTTACACCGTCGATTTGGTGATTGGTCCTTGGCCTTAGCTGCGTATAATTGTGGACCGACAAGATTGAGGAAAAAAATAAAGAAGGCGAATACAAAAGACTTTTGGAAGTTGAGTTCTTCTTTGCCAAAGCAGACGCAAAAATATGTTCCGCATTTTATTGCGGTAAGTTACTTGATGAATTACTATCAGTTTCATGACTTAAATCCTGAATATCCAGACTATAGTTTTCAGTTTACAACGTCAACGAAAGTCTTTCATCAAATTAGTTTTAAGCAAATAGCTAAAGAAGCTGGGATATCCTTGGAGCTGATTAAGACCTTGAATCCTTCTTATAAGCGAGGAGTAATACCAGATAGTAAAGAAGGCAATTTTTTGATTTTACCTGATTTTGCGATTAGTGATTTCAATAAAAATCATTTTGAAAAAGTAAGACAACTATTATTACCTGATTAATATGATAGAACTTCTTTTATGAGATTATGGTTTTACTATTTCCTTAAATGCACAAATTATTAACCCATGACATATCAAAGCCCCGACTGAATAAGTCGGGGCTTCTTTCATCATCTAAAACCTTATGAAAAACAAAATATGAAACGTCCATGATTAAATCGGTATTATATTTCACCGATTAATGACTATTTCATCATGGAAAGTTCTATGTGACCATATGGAAAAATAAATACGGCCACAGAGAAAAACTATGAAACTTTAATATTGCGTGGTCCTTTGTCTATCGCTTCTTCTCGTTTTGGAACATTGACCAATAATATTCCTTCTGTATATTTTGCGCTAATTGCTTCTTTATCTATCGTGTCTGGTAAAAAGAAACTACGTTTAAAGGTGTTGTAGTTAAACTCACGTCTAGTAATTTTTTCACCTTCTTTTTCTTCTGTAGTATTTTCTTTTTCAGTAGAAAGCATGAGGTGGTCATTTTCTACACTTATCTTAAAATCACTTTTTTCGAGACCTGGGGCAGCAAGTTCTATTTTATAGTTTTCGGCTGTTTCAACGATGTTGACTGAAGGATGTGTCATTACAAAATCAGATCCTACAATATCGCCAATACTTCTGTTGAAAAATTCGTCAACCAGATTATTAATGTTGCTTTTGGCTGGTGCGAATGGATTAAAATTTATTAAATTCATAATATTGTTTTGTCTATTTATTTAAAAATGTTTTTACAAAGTCTTACTTAATCTCAATTGATCTTGCTGGCAATTCTTTTGCTTCTTCTTTTTTAGAAAGTGTCAAAGAAAGAATACCATTCTTGTAAGCTGCATTGATTTTAGTCGTATCAATTTTGTCGTTCAGCTTAAACGTACGTTTGAACTTATTGAAGCTAAATTCTTTTCGAGTATAGCTTTCGCCTTCTTGTGCTTCGATCTTTTTATCAGCAGAAATGGTCAAGATATTTTTGTCGATACTGATTTCAATATCTTTCTTACTAAGCCCAGGTATTGCTATATCCAATCGGAAATCATCTTTACCTTCCGTTACATTTACAGCAGGGTAGTTATTTACGTGATTGTCTTTTACAACATTGCCAACACTAGAGTGCAAGAGATCATTAATGAGGTGATTGAAGGCATGGTTTGCAAATGAATTTTTGCTTCTTGTTCTTGGATTTACTTTTACAAATGTCATAACAACTATTTTTTAATGTTTTTAAATTTTATGATTGAAATTCAATTTTGGATGATCAATAGCTGTTCCATTCCAGTTTTTATGTCTTTTTTGCATAAAAAGTCAAAAGATTGGTGACAATGTGTCATTAAGTTTTTGTTTTTGGTGACAAAATGTCGTTTTTCGCGTGTTGCGATTCTTTAATATAATTGGCACAGACTTTTAAAGTGTTGAGATAAAGGAGTTGAAACATCCATGATAAATAATAGGTGCACAAGAGGGATGATTAAATTGCTAAACCAAATCAAGATCAACAGACTTGGTCATCGGAGAAGTACTGATCGGGTCACTCTAGTAAAACAATCAGAAAAACAGTAGTATTTATT
>JAHDIP010000268.1 GCA_020630735.1 Saprospiraceae bacterium
TGTACTTAGTAACAGTAAAATAATAACTTGAACATTTAGGATGGTTTCTTTTGCTCCTATTTTTACTTTAAAATCAGTCATAGTATCAGCAATACTCCTTCTTTTAAAGAAAAACTAGAACCAAAATAAGCTCGTCCAGATCACCAAGTTATTTTTTACCCGTTACTAACTCAATAAATTTAAAATTATGAAAAATAACCTAACCTTCTTACTTCTTTTCTTCTCACTTACTCTTAGTGCACAAAAAGACTTTAAGACAAAGTCCGTTTCTATTTTTAAAAATGGTACTGCATTTTTTGTAAAATCAGGAGAAGTAGCCAGCGAAAAAAGTAAATATTTGATGACTGAAGAAATACCTGCGGCACTATTTGGTACGCTTTGGTTTCATTCGCCTGATAATGAACTACGGCATATTTTGAGTTACGAAGATGAAGTGAAAGAAGTAAACGAATTGCAAGCCAAATCTTTTCTAGAAATGCTAGAGGCTAATAAAGGTAAGAAAATAAAAATTAGTATTGCAGAAAATGAAATACTAGAAGGTGTGGTTGAAGAAATAAAAAACACACCAAATCCAACACCCAATGCCATTAATACCCTGCCTGCTTTAATGAGTAGTATTGTTACCTTCAAAACGAATGATCAATGGATCAGCTTTAAAATTGAAGAACTAAAACGCATTTATTTTTCTGAGAAACCAACCCATTTTTATAAAAAAGAAAATAGCATCAATAAACACGTCGTAGAACTAAACTTCTCATCGGCTAAAGCTAAACAACGACTTAACATGATGTACTTGCAAGGAGGCATTAGTTGGTCTCCCAATTATTTGATAGAATTGAAAGGTGAAAAAACAGCTAATTTAACCTTACGTGCTGAACTCACAAACGATGCCGAAGATATCAAAAATACAGAAATCAATTTCGTGGTTGGTGTTCCTAATTTCAAATATGCCAATCGGCTTTCTTCCTTAGTTGATTTTCTAAAGGGGACAACTACTTTTGCTGGAAATATGAGAGGGCAAAATACATTTTCGAATACCATTGCGACGCAATCTATCAGCTATGGCGTAGACGATGTGGATCTCAATCAAGGTGGCGAATCAAATGTAACAGGCTCTTCTCAAGAAGATTTATTCTTTTATAATTTAAAAAACATTTCGCTTAAAAAAGGAGGTAGAGGTCATTTTGAAATTTTCAAAACAGACATTGAGATTGCCCATATTTATGAGTCAAATCTTGTTCAAAATAGCGCAAGTCGAAATGCTTATCAAAAAGAATTTTTCTTTACACCAGACAATAAAAATAAAGTTCATCATTCTATAAAAATTCAAAATAATGGTAATTCACCTTGGACAACTGGTTCTGCTCTAGTCATCAAAAAAGAAGGGGATGCCAAACCTATTAGCCAAGACTTGCTACAGTACACTCCCATAAAAGGACAAACGTATGTAAAGCTAACAGAAGCGCCTGATGTAAAAATTAAACATGGTGAACGAGAGATAAATCGTGAAGATAAAGTAATCAAAAATCCAAATAATAATAGAGCCTATTTCGATCTTGTAACAGTGGAAGGGAAATTAAAAATCAGAAATTTTAAGAATAAAAAAATTGATCTTAATGTACGTCGAACTATTTCTGGTGAGTTACTTAAATCGAGTACAACCTGGCTAAAAGCAGAACGAATAAACCGTAATAGCAACCTCAACAAAATAACGGATGTCTGCTGGGAAACGACTCTAAATGCTGGTGAAGAAGTCGAAGTGACCTATACCTATAAAGTGTATATTCCTGACTAGTCTTTAAAATTGATTGATTGATAGTCTAAGAAAAAAACCGAATGTTCAAATTGAGCATTCGGTTTTTTTAGCAATAAACTTTATTTCTTAGTAACGGTGAAAGAATAAGTTGGTCATTTGAAAGATAGAATATTTGAGTCAAGATAAGGCAAAAAACGTAGACATAGCCTATTCTTTAGCGAAAGCTTTTGCTAGTAGCAAAAAGAGACAAAGCCAAAAGGCTTTTTAACGAAATCTTGGCTTAAATAAACATCGGTGAAATGGTTAAGTTATTCTTTTTCGTTATTTAGCTAACAAAATATCAGCTTTTGATCATGCTTTTATGTACTCCTCTAACCAAGCGGAACACTCTTTAAAGTCTTTGAAACAATACTTATGTTCAACCAAGCCAGGAATAAGATTGAATTCCTCAAACATATCTCTAGGTTGTCCATGTATATCTGTAAAGACTACCTTTATACCTTGAGATTGTAAATCCAAAATTGCATCTTCCATTGCATAAAGTCCTGATTGATCTACGTATGGCACTTTATCCATACGAATAATTACCGTTTTGATATCAGGCAAAGCTTTAATCATATCTTGAAATCGAGAAGCGAAACCGAAAAATAGCGGTCCGTCTAGGTGCTTAATATATACTTCTTGCCCCATACGCTCAACAATATCACCTTCGTCAATCCAAGGCATCTCACGTGAGAAATCTTTTAAAGGTGCCGTTACTGTACGGTGATCAACTACATCCGAAATTTTCTTCATGAATAAGATACAAGCTAATAACATACCGATAGCTACTGCTTCAACTAGCCCCACAAATACAGTGAGAAACAATACTAAAAACATCACCACCACTTCACTTCTAGGCAATTGAGTAACATGACGCAGACCTTTATAATCCATTACACCAATACCTACTGTAATCAAAATACCAGCTAATACCGCCGCAGGAATCTGAGAAGCTAATGGTCCCAATAACAATAAGATGAATAATAACAAAACACCAGCCATCATACCTGATATTTTTGTTTTACCACCTGCATCGATATTCACTACTGTTCGTATTGTAGCACCTGCTCCAGGTATACCACCAAAAAGAGCTGCAATTGAATTACCAATACCCTGCCCTATTAATTCTTTATTCGGATTGTGTTTTGTCTTCGTCATATTATCTGCAACAATGGATGTAAGCAGCGAATCGATTACCCCCAATAAGGCCAAGGATATGGCAGTAAATATATAGGGCGTAATAGCGGATAACTGAAAGCCTGTAAAGATATCGAGATAAGGCACGGGGAAACCACTAGGAATCGTACCTATGGTTCGATAACCTGGTATCAAGAAATAAGCACCAATAGAAACCAACAGTAGTGCAACCAAAGTACTTGGTATTGCTTTCGTTATACGCTTGAATCCATAGATGATAAATATCGTAAGAAGGGCAAGTATAAAGTCTGTAAAGTTAATCCTACTTAAAGCTCGTTGTATTACATTGAATGTACCCATAACACCCGAAGCATTTGCTCCAGCGAGCGCCTCGGCTTCTTTCATAATATCTGCTTTGGGTATTGCTTTTCCTCTTTTGATCGTTTCTTCGAAATTCTCTAAAACGAAAATGCCTTCAGCAGCTTCATCTCTAAGTATTCGTTCAAGAATGACCTCCTCTGCTTGAGCAACGAATCCGTTAACATATTCTGTATCTTCTTTTGGGTAATAACCAATCATCGGAAGTACTTGTGTAATCAAAATGATCACTCCAATTCCTGTCATAAATCCTGATACAACTGGATAAGGAATATAACGAATGTACTTTCCTACCCCCATAAATCCAAGTACTATCTGAATTAAACCAGATAGTAAAAAGACCATTAATATAGCTGGTAGTGCTTTTTCTAAATCACCTTCATTAGCAGCTACAATACCTGCAATAATAACCATACTTACTGCCGTCATAGGAGCAGTAGGTCCCGAAATTTGTGTATTAGTACCACCAAATAAGGCAGCAAAAAAACTAATAAAAATGGCTCCATAAAGCCCAGCAGCAGCTCCCATACCTGACTGCAAACCAAACGCAAGTGCAAGTGGTAGGGCAACAATACCTGCTGTAATACCTCCTAATATATCTCCTTTTAAATTGGAGAAGTCAAATCCTAAAAACTTTTTCATTTGTCTATTTTTTACAAAAAATTTGTAAGCTCTTTTTAATAATGGTCACTATAGCTACTTTATATCAAAAATGTAGTATAACCATACAATTATTTTGCTGTAGTACTAGGACAGAAAGAAGTTATTTTTTGACCGACGTAGATTTTGAGATAAAACGAGGCATTTTTTTCAGCAATAGCTAGGTATTTAAGAAAAAAACAACGAAATATTAATCAAAAAGAAACAGTCATAAAAGTGTAAATTATATCTGTCTAAGCACTTACTTAGCTATAGACTTCTGGTGGTGGAGTTTGAATCTCTACGTAATGAGAGTCAAAGAAACAACTTGATAAAAATTGTTTCATTTGTATATAAGATGCGAGATAATCTGCTTCTAGTATATTGGTAGGAATCTTATCGTCTCTTTCTTGCTTTTCTTCTTCGGTTTTATTTTCTTTTTCTTCAGAGTCACAAAGCTCAATATACTCTATATCAGCTTCTAACCAAGCATAGTATAATAGCGTATTAGCCATAAAAATGCTAAATAAAATAAGGAAAACAATATTTTTTAGGTAGAATTGCTTCATTAATATTATGGTTCAACAAATGGACCAGGGTAATATCATAATTTGTTTACTAATTTCCTAACAATTAGGACATTATTTTAATAGCCCCTGTTTTTTCAAGCCTGCATGGATGCGATTGATGAGTTCATAATAAATTTTCGTATCTGCTTTAAAAATCCAAGCAGCCAAACGATATAACTTTTTGGTAATGTAATGCTTACGTATCGTACGAATGCGATTCCGTATTTCTTTATAATATTTTTTTGTAAACTCTTCTAACCCTATTGACGGAAATGGGATATCTCTATATTTTAATTCGGCTTCTTTTTCAGAAAAATTAACGAGATCGTATTCATTTTTATGAGCAACTGCTACCTTCATATCGGGTATAATAGGAAAAAAGCAATCTATGTTTTCTCCTTCATCGGGATGTTGTGGTCTCTGAAAGAAAAACCGATCATATGCTGCTTTAGCCGTTGGAGTATTAAACTTCTGTTCCAAGTCTTCCTTTTTAACAGCAAAATAATAGCGTAAAAAACTTTGACAATTTTGTCGACCTAACTGATAATCGTGTTCCCTGAATTTTTTATCTATGAAACCAGAAAAACCACCTATCGCGCCACAAGCCAATGTATTTGACACCTTTTTACCTCCTGCTTTACGAGCAGGAGCAATCAAAAAACGAGTATCATTTCGATCATCTAAGGCAGACAAAATATCATCTTGCTTAAACAAAACCTGATTACGTAGTGCCTTGTATACAAGACCGGCTATCGAAACGATATCTGTTTCTTGCTCTTCTTCCTCTATGTCTTCATAATTCGGAAAAGGATCAATCATTATCATTGCATAATTCTTATCTTTTTCTATTGTTTTATGTTTTTCTTTCAAAACCTTCAAGGTATAACCGAAAGGTTCATTATTAATCATGCCACCATCTACAGCAACAAACTTGTACATATCCCCTTTTGGTCGTTCTAATTTAATACCTTCATTCTCTGAAAACAAGTAGGAAGTATATCGATCTAAATAAGAAGTAGCAATTCTATTTTCAATAGGTCGTAAGCCAAATGGGAACGCAGAGGTACTGAGTGTTGCTTGCTTCAGACTCAATATATCTTTTTTCCCTTGCGGATCATTTTCATCTAAGCATAAAACATAATATAATTCATTCTCTCCTTCAGGTACTCCCCTTTTTACATACTTGTTTTCCACACGGTAGCGAAAAAAACCACTATGTGTCGTAATATACGTACCTGAATTATCGTCTCTTCCTTGAAAATCAATTTTATATTTTAAACCTCTAAGATTACTAACCGTCAAAATGAGGTCTAGATCAGGAGAAATATATGCAGGATAAGTTCCTATGCTTTTTAACTTCAAAGCCTTATCTGCAATTTCATCTAAAGGTTTAGTATTTAATAAGGCCTCTACTTTTCCATTGATATCATCGGTCGATAACAATTTTGAAAACGTTGTTTCATTATCATCATCTGCCATTTCTACCCAACTTTGATAAAGTTTATTATTTTTTAGCTGGCTCCGATCTGTAAATACCGAAGGATTTTCGAGCAAAGACAATAAGGTAAGAGAACCTGTAATGCCTCCTGCTGATGCACCACCTATAACTTCTATGACTACGTCGTGCATCGGAATCGTTTCGTCATAAGCATAGTGATCTATGTAATTGTTTGGATATTCTTTCTTTATAGCATTATTACGATCTTTAGCTTGTTGCCAAAGCTCAAGCGTTTCTAGCAAGTAGTCCATTACACCAGCAGTATAGGCTCCAGCAGAGACTGCTCCTGCCATCGTAATGCAAACTTTAAATGGTTTGTTTTTCATTTTTTGGGTGTTGATTTCTAAGAGGCTATTTAATAATAGATGGATTTGAACAAGTATCACTTGCTCAAAAACATAATGTTATTAATACTCAAAATTTATCGGAATAATTCATTATATCATAACCAATTCTATTGACTTTTATAATAAAATCGGTTATGAAAAATGGAATAGTTTAAAACTCTTAATTTAAGAACTCGGTTCAATATTCTTGATGATATAGGAGTCGGCACCCTTTTTCATCTGTAGTTTAGAATTCGGTTTTTCAATAATATACCTCAAGTAAGTCGTATCAACTGTTTCAGGAACTAGTTCGAATAATTTATCTTTACTAATTTCGTTGACGTGTTCTTTTTCAGCGAAAGCTTTTATCTTATTCGTAACACGTTTATTTTTATCTATAAGTTTCTTAGCCTTTTCGTCTTTAAGTTGAACGACTTTCTTGCCTCCCTTTTCTGTTACTTCAAATTCTTTTGGGAAATTTTCTGTAATTTTTTCGATAGATTTTTCGCTCAATGCAGGATTGGCTTGTTTCAAATCTTCGACATAAACTTCCGTCAAGTCATCCTCTTCCATAATGACAGCAATATCTTTTGCATGTGTTGATACTTCATACATTTTAGTCGCTTCGTACTTGATCAAGACCAAGCTCAAGATATAAGCAGCTAAAACGGCAAAGAAGATTTTCTTTTTCATGTCGTCACTAAAGCCGACCATTTTGGTAATTCCGAACCAAGCACCATAAATAACTGGAAAGAGTATTAAAGAAGCTAAAATCGTGTACCCGATACTTAAGCCACCAATAAACTCGATTAAAGTATTTAGATTACCTATTGCTTCTGGAATCGTTTGAAAACTTTGTGCATTTTCCATGTTTGTGTGATTTTTTAGAGTTCAATTATTTTTATAATCGGGCAGCGTATTTATTTATTTTAAACGAATATGTTCAAACATTAATTCCTCGATTTTATTTTTTTTTGGTTAAAGTTTCTTAACACATTAAAAACAAACAAGATATAACAATTGGAAGACACATCCACAAATCACTATATATCAGCATCTTACAATAAAATCAATTACATTTTTGATTGGTAATTACAAAATAATGTACTTTTAAAAGCTACTTTTTTCTTCCATATTTGTAATACAATTGTATAGAGAAATTACTGACGCCAAAATCAATCTGATCTCTAAATATCGAATAATGCAATAAATTAACTATAAAAAATACAAGCATGAAAAAATTAATGAACGTACTATTCCTTGTAATTAGTATATACTCGCTAGAAGCACAAATTTGGGAAAACGTCGGAAGTCTAAGTAACAGCCGAAAAATAAGTTCCGTGTTTTGGCTATAGGATTTTTGAGTTTAGACGAATTA
>JAHDIP010000269.1 GCA_020630735.1 Saprospiraceae bacterium
TCGTCTTCATATTCATCGTCGTCATCATCATCGTCATCATCATTTTTGTATTTCTTTTTGCTCTTACCTTTGAAGATTTTACCTTTTTTTTCTTCTACCTCTTCTTCCATCTCTTCCATTTCATCCTCTACTTGAGATTCAGCACTTTCTATTTTCGTTTTCTTCTTTTTTTGTAATCCCTTTTGAGCCTGAGTGTAGGTAGGGAACACAAGTGCAGCTACAAAGCAGATTGCTAAAATTAATTTTAAACGTTTCATTTTAAAAGATTTTAATTTAATAAATTTTGTGTTTACGTAAATTGACTTCTTCGAAATCAATCTTCTAGTAGACCATCTAACGCTTCATCTAATTCTTTTCCTTTTTCATCTAATTCTTTTGAAATTTTATCCATTTCTGTGTTTAATGAATCAAGTTTTACAATTTCTTGCGACGCTTGAACATCTTCTGTTGTGGTATTGGAGTTATTTGGGGAAGAATTGGAACAGGAAATTAGTAAAAAACTAATACAAAAACTTAATAAATACAGGATGCGTTTCATTTTATTAATATTTGATGATAAAACATCAAATATATGTCATAAATTTTATATCTGAATGGTTAATATTACGCATCTTTGCTATTCATTTGATTTTTACTGTATTTTGATGAAATTTTGTTACTTTGTGGTTGAAATTTACATAAATATAAACTACAAAAGACGTACCTATATTGAATCTTTACCTTGTTTAACAATATTTTAAATTTTTATCTTAAAGAATGTTTAAAAACCTAAAATCACTATTTATTGAAGATGATGGCAGCAAAAAAAAGCAATCTAAAGTAGAAGAAGCTGTCGAAAATGAAGAAATAGTGCCTAATGTACAGCCAAAAAGCAATATAAATGTAGAAAATTCAGCTACAGATCCAACTGTACCTCAAGAAGCTGCGGCTGGAACGGTAAGTGATAAATTTCTAAAAGTACTCTTTGGTGCGCTCGAAAAGAATAATATCGACGGTTTTGATTATTTCGAATACAGAGAATCATTGAAATCTCTAGAGAAAATGCCAATGGACGAAAAAACGCGTTATCAATCAGCGTTTGCAATGGCGAAAACGATGGGAGCAACTCCGCAGCGATTGGTAGAAACGGCTGGTCACTACATAAATGTACTAAAGAAAGAAGAAGCTAAATTTCAACAAGCGCTTGTTCAGCAAAAGTCGAAGCAAATTGGAGGACGAGAACAACAGTATAAACAACTCCAACAAGCCATCCAGCAAAAAAAAGAACAGATCAATAAACTTACCCAAGAAATTGAACAACACGAAAAACAACTCGGTCAAATAAAACAAGAAGTATCTTCGGCTAGTGTAAAAGTCGAAGCCACTAAAAATAACTTTGTCGTAACCTACGATCATATTGTTTCTAAAATTATGACCGATATCGAAAATATGAAAAAGTACCTTAAGTAAGGCTTAGTTACTTTACTTTCTGCAAATAAATAAAAAATACAATTTTCAATGGATAGTAATTATAAACCTAAATCATTTTGGAGTCGTCCTGAAGGTGTAACTGGGATGGTCTTTTTAGCTTTATTGATCGGAGGTGGTGGATTTTTATTGTATTCCATTTTGCCTATGCTTGTCATACTAGCTTCACAAACGGTTTATCTAGTCTTGATGCTTTTGGTTTTGGCTGCCATCATTTATATGGCACTCGATCCTAAAATGCGAAGCTTGGTAGG
This sequence comes from Saprospiraceae bacterium, assembly GCA_020630735.1. Classification (GTDB taxonomy): domain Bacteria; phylum Bacteroidota; class Bacteroidia; order Chitinophagales; family Saprospiraceae; genus JAHDIP01. The sequence goes on from JAHDIP010000269.1 coordinate 1,722, forward strand.
TTATATGTATAAAAGTGTGATGCGTGCCATTACTGGTTTGTTTGTGAAAATAGACCCAATCGGTATTCTTAAGTCTTATGTAGAAGATCTGAAAAACAACCTTCGTAAAATGAATAAGCAGATCGGTCAATTAAGAGGACAGATGCATAAACTTAAAGAGCTTATTCATAATAACAAACGCCAAATTGAGGAAAACCTTAATCAAGCTAGTGAGGCAAAAGCACGAAATAAAACCAATCAAGTTATTTTGAAATCTCGTAAAGCTGGTCGCTTGAAAGAGTCGAATATGCGTTTGGAGGCTTTGTACAAAAAAATGGAAGTCTTATATCGTGTACTTGTGAAGATGTATGATAATTCGGAGATCATGATGGAAGACATCAAAGATCAAGTAGAAGTAAAGGAGCAAGAACGTAAAGCGATAATGGCTTCTCACTCTGCGATGCGTTCGGCTAGAGATATTATTTCTGGAAATAAAGATAAGAAAGCAATGTTCGACCAAGCTCTAGAAGCTATCGCAGATGATGTTAGTTCGAAAGTAGGAGAGATGGAACAGTTTATGGAAATGTCTTCGAACTTTATGGAATCTATAGATTTACAAAATGGAGTCTTTGAAGAAGAAGGAATGAAGATGCTCGAAAAATGGGAGAAAGAAGGTGTGTCTTTAATTCTTGGAAACGAAAAAGAAGAACTCGTACTAAAAGGAAATAACGATAGCGAAGTATTAGATCTAAACGAACCCATCAAACGACCAATGGAACAAGATAATCGTACGAATCAATACGATAGCTTTTTTGATTAACCCACAAGTTTTGACACATAATTACGTAAAAAATTTATAAACTTAATCGAACGTAAATGGCACAGAGATTAACAACCTTTTCAAAATTTTTAATTACCCTACTAATTGTAGCAGGTATCTTTTTCTTAGGTCGATTTATCCTCAACCAAACAGGTATGGGAGAATCACTAAAACAACAAGCAGAAGAACAAACGTCTGCTTCCTCTACTGACAATTCGAAGAATACAAATACGTCTCCTTCTTCTTCATCTAGCAATTCCTCTAAAGCAAATACCAATAGCTCTAAAGGCGGTACTGATGACGATGTTCTAAAAGTTCAAATATTTACTTGGGGTGGTTATGCACCAGGTTTATATTTTAACGAAGGAGATAAGTGGAGTAAAAATTCTCGGTTCTATAAAGAATATGGAATAAAAGTAGACTTCAAATTAATAGATGACTTTGATGCTTCTCGTCAAGCGTGGAAAGCAGATGAAGTCCACTTGTTAGGCAACGAAATTTCTGCAATGAATACCGAAATGGAAGGACTTGCTCCATACGATCCTAAGATTTTATTACAATGTGATTGGTCTCGTGGTGGTGATGCTGTAGTTGTTCGTGGTGACATCAATAGTGTAAATGACTTGAAAGGTAAAAAAGTTGCTTATGCAGGTTACACGCCTTCGGTTACACTACTCGTACACATGTTAGAATCAGCAGGCTTAGAAATGTCTGATATTGATCCTCAAATGGTTGCATCATCGGTTGATGCGGCTAATGCATTCAAATCTGGTTCTGTGGCTGCTGCAGTTATTTGGAGTTCCGAAATTAATCCTTGTTTAAGAGAAGTGAAACGTTCAAAAGTATTACAATCTACCAAAGAAGCATCCAACTTGATTGCTGATGTTTTTATGGTAAAAGAAGAGTATGCTAGAGCGAACAAAGATAAATTAGCAAAATTTTACGAGGGTTGGATGAAAGCTGCTGCTGAAATCAATACAGAACCTGCTAATAAAGCAAAGGCTGTCAAAATCCTTTCAGAAGTAGTTGGTTTGCCAAAAGAAGATGCTGGTGCTATGATCGACGATGTGCAGTTAACGACACATGGAGATAACTTAAATTTCTTCGGACAAAACACAGGCTTTAAAGGAATGACTGCGGAGAAGCTATATACTAAAATGGGGATCGAGTTTGAAAAAATCAAACAAGCTCCTTCTAAGCGTCCTACTTGGAGATCATTATCATATAATGTAGCCATGAATGCGGCTAACTTGCCTGGTGCTGAACAAAAAGGAGAAGAAGAAAAAGTATTTAAAGCGCCTACAGCGAAAGAGAAAACGGTACAAGAGTTTGCCTCTAAACCTGTTTCGATTACTTTTCCTACTGGTAGTTCTTCTTTAGGTGATAATGCAAAAACAATTATTGATTTACAATTTGCTGATATTGCGAAAGCTTATGCAACTACTCGTATTCGTGTTGAAGGAAATACGGATAATGTAGGTAATGCGGCTAGTAACCAAAAATTATCTGAAAAACGTGCTGAGGCAGTAGCCAAATATTTAATCAACGAATATGATATGAATCCAAATCGTCTGGTTATTGTTGGGAATGGACCAAGAAAACCTGTAAAAGGTTGCGAAGGAAATCAAAACGATTCGTGTAAGCAAAAAAATCGTAGAACAGAATTTCAGCTAATTCCTGGATAGTAGGGGATTTGAAAACTGGATGATAAGTATACAAGAAGTCAGAACGTCTTGCTAACGCAAGCCTGTCAGATGTCAGACCTCCTTCGATGATTAATCTGACATCTGACAGTTCTGCTTGCAGAACGATCTAACATCTGACTTCTTGTATACACAGTGTAACAAAGCTTCCAAAATAAGATACGCATTTAACAAGAACCTATGTCCCTATTTACCTTAAGAGGTCCGCTTAGCAATATTCAACGAACTGCACTCGAAATAGGTGGTTTCCTTTTTCTATTATTGATTTGGTATCTCGTTACGATGGGCGAAGACCCAATTATGAAAGCGGGTATCTTTCCAAGCCCAGGAAAAGTATTAGCAGCCTTCGGAAGTTTGTACCACGAAAATGAATTGATCAAAAATACTTGCCTTTCTATCGGACTCAATCTTGCAGGTTATGTAGAAGCGATTTTGATTGCTCTACCTGTTGGTTTTCTTATCGGTTTATTACCATTTTTTAGAGGTGCTTTTCAACGACAAGTCGATGCGGTTCGCTATATTCCACTAACTGGTGTTACTGGTTTGTTTATCCTTTGGTTTGGATTGGGAACGGGAATGAAAGTGCACTTTTTGGCTGTCGGTATTTTGATTTATTTGTTACCCGTTATTGTACAACGGATTGACGAAGTAAAGGATGTTTACTTAAAAACAGTCTACACTTTAGGGGCGACCAATTGGCAAACGATTCGCTCAGTTTATATCCCTTCGGTTATCTCTCGCTTATCAGATGACATTAGAGTATTGACTGCCATATCTTGGACTTATATTATCATTGCAGAAAGTATTGGTAGCGAGGGTGGAATCGGTGCGCTTATTTGGCGAGTTGGTCAACGGCAGGGTAGAGTAGATAAGGTATTCGCTTTGCTCGCTATTATTATCATTATCGGTGTCATTCAAGACAAAATATTTGTTTACCTCGACAAAGAATTTTTCCCACATAAATACCAGCAAAAAAATAAATACGCCAAAGAATCCAATTCCGCTTTTAGTGCCATTTGGGATTTTGCCACTAGCATATTAGTTTGGGTATTACTAGGTGTTTTCGTCTTACTTTTCCTTAATGAGTTTATTCCAATTATAGGTGATTTCAAACCATTGACTTATCTTTTCGGTGATACTGTAAAAGTAATTTACTTCATTGGTTTTAGTGTATTGTCTTACAAAGTATATAAGTTTTTTAATAAACCTAAAACGAAAGAGTCAAGTCCTAGTCCTAAAAAAGAAGAAATAGTCGTTGTCGATGAGATGACGAAAAGTGAAACCAAACCCAAAGAAGCCCCTAAATCAAAAGAAAAAAAGAAAGAGGAGAAGAAGGACGAAGAAGACAATAATGATTTATCAACTAATGACTAATTATGAAATTTTTTAAAGAATTAGAAGGCGAACTTCGGGAAGGTATTGATAAGATATTGAACCATCCTTTTTTGAGACGTATAGACGATGCTTGGTTGGACAAAAATCAATTACAGTATTTCGTAAAACAGTACAGCATTTATTGTAAACACTTCCCTCGATTTTTAGCGGCGGCGGCTGCCAATATTCCAGATGATAAAACTCGTATGCCTATTGTCGAAAATCTTTGGGAAGAACATGGCGAAGGTAAAATAGAAAAGTCGCACCGAATTTTGTACAATAATTTTGCTGCCTCTTTGGGTGTCTCTGCCGAAGAATTAAATGCAACAGAAGCATTACCGACCACAAGGATTTGTTGCGAAAATTTACTCAACCTTTGTCATGATGGGCACTTTATAGAAAGCCTAGGAGCATTAGGTCCAGGCACCGAATTTTTTACTAATGAAGAATATTCGATCATTGCTAATGGACTTAAAAAATATGACTTTTTATCGGATGAAGATATTGAGTTTTGGCTAGTACATATTTCATTAGACGAAGATCATTATTCCGAAATGTTGGAGGCATTAGAGCCTTGGGCAAAGACTTTAGAAAATAGATACCTTATAAAAACAGGTGCTAAAAAAGCAATTGATTTAGAAATTTTATTCTGGGATGGATTAGAAGATAATCTGCCAGGCAAGTAAATGAAAATAAAAATGAAAGTTCAGCATATTTTTATTATCACTTTCATTTTAATTTAACGAAGATATATATGGTAGATTTTACAGATAAGGCGAACTTAAATAATATTATTGAGTTGCGAAATATTAGCCAAAGCTATGATGGAGGGCAAAGCTTTATCATGCAAGATTTGGATTTTCTAGTGGAGGACAAACCTTCTCAAGGGCAGTTCGTTGTGGTATTAGGGATGTCAGGATCAGGCAAGTCTACCTTATTACGTTTTATTGCAGGACTTCAACAACCAACTGCTGGTAATGTTTTAGTAAAAGGGAAACCAGTGACACGAGACAATAGAGTGAGCATGGTTTTTCAACAATATTCTTCATTGCCTTGGATGACCGTTTTGGAAAATGTAGGACTGGCACTAAAGTTTAGAGGTATTTCTAAAAAGGAACGAGATGAACAAGCCATGGAAATGATAGAAACGATGGGCTTGGCTGGACATGAACATAAGTATGCACAGTATCCAACCTTATCGGGTGGTCAATTACAGCGGGTAGCCATTGGGCGAAGTTTATTAGCCAACTCAGAAGTCTTATTGATGGACGAACCTTTCGGAGCACTTGATGTAAAGACACGTTTACAAATGCAAGATTTGCTGACGAGCATTTGGCAAAAATATCATCCGACAATAGTCTTTGTCACTCACGATATATCGGAAGCAGTTTATCTGGCAGATGATATTTATATTCTCAAATCTGCTCCTTCAAAATTTGCTGCACACATTCATGTAGACTTACCTTTTAATCGAACTAGAGAAACGAAAAGAGAAAAACGCTACATCGAACTCGTACACCAAGTCGAAGACCTGATGGTACAAGTATCTGAAATGGGCTAGGAGAAATTAAGGATACTGTTCTATCAATCCGAATTGCCATAAGTGAAACTTAAAGTGCATAAAGTGAAATAGTTCTATGTCTTCAAAAGGCATTTCACCCATAAAAGAACCATAAGGCATATAGTCTGGATTAGCATCCCAGAAATTATAAAATCGTTGAATGGCTTCTGGCATAAAAGAAATTGCTTCTTCCAGCGAACTATATTTTAATGCTGGTAAATCTGCCTTTGTTTTATCGCTAGGACGATGTTGGATATGGCAACCATTCTTGATGAATTTTTGAAAACCTAATTGCCTTTTGTTTGGTGGATTTTCTCGTTCACCTTCATACTTTTTGGCAGTAGACTTTATCACCCATAAAAGGTGTTCGACCATATGTTGAGCTGTCATAAGCCCAAAATTAGGAGCGGTGTCAGCTTTGAGGTTTTCTAGTAGTTTAGGCAATTCATTTATCAAATATTGCCTTTTATCAACAGTTGTCATTTTTAGTGTTTTTTTGTAAAATTGATTCAACAAAGCTATAACTTTATATTTAAGAAAAATAATTTT
>JAHDIP010000270.1 GCA_020630735.1 Saprospiraceae bacterium
TAGGAACACATAAATCAGAATTGAAAGGTGAAAGGGTGTAATTGTTTCCAGCACCACAGGTTGCTCCTGAAAAAGAGAATGGTATTGTTTCGTTAGAAATGTCTATAGCTGTAGCACAAGTCTCGCCCTGTGCAAGTAAGTTTTTAGAGGTCAGTATTAGTAAGACTACTACAAGTAGTCCTACTATTTTTTTTTTGATTGGCATGGATATTATTATTAGAAAAGGGCTTTCTTTTAAAGAACTGCCAGTAGACATAAAGCACTAACAGTTTTTAAAATTTATTCCTTACAGTTTAGTTTTTGGATAATTTATCTTCTATATATGTAAGTACTTTATTCATTAAATGAATTCGGTCTTTTCCTCTTACATTATGAGGATGCATAGGGTAGGGAAAGAAGTCAATAAGAATTCCTTCTTCTACAAATTTTTGGACAAGTGCTAAATTGTGTTGCATTACTACTACGTCATCAACAGTTCCGTGAATGAGTAGCAAGTCACCTTCTAGGTCTTTTGCATAATTTACAAGTGCCGATTTTTTATAACCCTCTGGATTTTCTTCTGGGCGATCCATATAGCGTTCGCCATACATGATTTCATAATACTTCCAATCCGTAACAGGTCCACCAGCAACACCTACCTGAAAGGTACCTGGTTCACGTAGCATCAGTGAAGTTGTCATAAAACCACCATAACTCCAACCATGTACTGCCATTCGTTCGCCATCTACATAAGGCAAAGACTTAAGATAGTTTACGCCGACTAGTTGATCTTTGATCTCAATATCACCAAGATTTCTGTGAATGATATTTTCAAAATCAGCGCCTCTACTTTTCGAACCTCTATTATCTAAAGTAAAAATGATGTATCCTTTTTCAGCCATATAATGCATCCATAAAGGAGCACCAGCTAACCAACGATTGGTTACCATTTGTGCGTGAGGACCTCCATAAACGTATACCAAAACAGGATATTTGTTTTTTGGAGTAAAATCACTTGGTTTTATCATACGTGCATGAAGGATGTCGCCAGCATCAGACTTTAGTTCTACTAGTTCTGTAGTTCCTACTTTATGACCTGCCAATGGATTTTTAGAAGTCAATACATTTTTAATGACTTTACCTTCCGTACTAATGATATCAACTTTGCTAGGTGTTTTAAGATTGGTATAGTTATCTGTAAGATATTTTCCGTCACTACTTAAACTATAATAATGCATGCCGTCTTCTTTTGATAAGCGATTGCTCTTACCAGATTTTAGATTGACAGCATAAGCATATTGGTTGATGCCACTTTCATCTGTTCCTTGTACAATTAGATTTTTGCCAGTATGATCTAATCCTAAAATAGAAGTGACTTCCCATTTACCTTTTGTAATTTGTCCAAGTAGTTTTCCATCTGTATTGTAACGATAAGCATGCGTATACCCATCACGACGACTTAGCCATAAAAATTCATTATTACTATTTGGCATTGGCCAAGCTGCATTTAATGGCTCAACATATTTTGGGTGTGTTTCTTCAAAAAGTGTTTTGACGAAGGTCCCTGTGGTTGCATCATATTTATTGTACCACATGTGGTTTTGGTCTCTATTAATGACTGCAATATAAAGGTGTTTATTGTCAGTGTCCCAAGATAGATTCGTAAGGTATTGTTCTTTATCACCATCTACTTTTAGGTAGGTCGTTTTATTCGTTTTGGCATTAAAAACTCCAACCTTGGCGTATTCACTTTTTTGACCCGCCATAGGGTACTTGACTGAACGTAAAGTACCAGGCGTAGTTGTAATATCAAGTAGTGGATAGTCAGCCACATCCGTTTCATCTTTTTGGTAAAAGGCTAAAAGTATTCCGTTAGGAGACCAGAAAGTTCCTCCTCCAATACCGAATTCGTAACGGGCAATTGCTTGACCACTTACAATGTTTTTATCTTCTATTTCAGTAACTGGAATTGATTCTTTCGAAGCACTTGCAATATATAAATTATTATCTATGGTAAAAGCCAACTGATTAGAAGCAAGGTGGTAATCTGAGTTGCCAATATTATCTGGGAAACTTAAGAGTTGCTTCCCTTTTTTTAAGTTAGTGTTATATTGATATATAGAATTTTTGTGTGTAAAGTGAATGTCATACGTATTATCCCAATGTACTCTAGGTAATCTCTTGAGTTCTAAGTCTAATGCTTTGTTAAGAGCTTTGAGATCGAGAGCAGAAGTAGATTGATCACTCTTAAGTGCAATTGTTTTAAGTTGCTTACCATCTTTGGAGTAATGAACTAAACCATCTGTATTTGGCATCCATTGTAAACCACTGATACGTTCAGCGCCAAGCGTAGAACGACCTTTCATTATTGCATCTTCCAGAGTTAATTTTTGTAGAGCTCGTGGTTGAGCGAGAAGGGTACTACCTAAAAAGAGTAGTAGACATGTAAGTGTATAGGATCTCATTTTGTTATTATTTTGAAATTTAAGCCTCCAAAGATAATAATATTTGAGATAGATACTTATGTCTTGTTAAAATTAATGCTTCCTTTTAGGTATAAAAACCTTTTAATATCTTATTAACGATAGTTTTAATGTGAAAAACGAAGAAAAGTAGGACGGATGTGGCGCCTAAATCGTTTGTGTAAAGCCATTCTTATCTTCAAAAATGAAATTAAAAATAGCTTGTAAGGAGTTTGTTTTTTCTTCGTGACAAAAAGAGTAACTTGCCGTAGCAGTACGTTTGTTTTCTTCTAAGAAAAACATGGATGAAGTACTTGTCATGAAGTGATTAGTACATTCGCAAGATTCTAGGTATAAAGATAAATGTTTATGCTTTTCAGGTCGAATCATTTTAAACGAAAGGCGATTTTTAAAACGTTTGCTTTTAGAATAAAGTTCTAATAAGTCATATGCTTTGATCGCATGTGGAGAATTAATTGGTTTTTTATCTATAAGTACCTCTATAGTATGATTGGTTTTTGCAAAGAAGTGATGAAGCATTTTCATGTAAAGACCATGCGCAGAGTAATCACCATTCAGATGATGAGCATAAATTTGAATGTTTTCTTCTTTATTAGACTCAATAGTTGATCTAAAAATATTCTCCATTACTAGTGCCGATTCTACAAAGTTTTTGCTTTCATAAATCCCTGTTTCAAGATTTGAAGCATGCGTATTTATCTCTTGCAAACGATTACTAGTCGTGATACGATTTCTACTTGCAATAGAGATACTGACTTCTTTAGATTTAGAGAAAAAAAACATATGTTATGTGATATTTTGATGATTATTTGTTGGGTGAAAAGTTATGTTGTTTACAGCAAAAACCAATCCAAACACATTGATTAGTAGTTTTTTATTCATATAAAATAAATATAATTTGATTTTATACTCTGTCACGAAAATAAAAAACGATATTTATTAGAATAAAGTACATCTAAAAGTTTATTAACTTTGTATACTTCCCAAAATCACAAGTAGTTTCAGCTTTATTAAATCAAACTATATGAATGCTTTTGTCCATTGGTTGTGCCAACGGAAATTACTCAATATACTATTCGTAATTATTTATTTTTTGTTAGTCGTATTGCCACACGAACAAGTAGGTTTGTTTACCGTTTGGGTATTCAAAGACCTTACAAGGGATGCTTATAATCAATTAATTATGATTTTAGGCTTTGTTGGCTTAGGTATTTATGCGATTCCAATTTTGAATAATATTCGTAAAAATGGAGAAGGGACGTTTATTTTATTCTACTTATTATGTACAAGTATTTTTGCCATCTTATGTTTTAAACTACTTATAGTCATCAATATAGAAATCATACATTTTATACAATATGGTTTCATGGCAATACTCTTATTTCCGTTGACGATGCGTTATCGTGATACGCTCTTTTGGGCGACAATATTAGGAGCAATAGACGAAGCTTATCAGTATTTTTACCTAGCACCATTACGGACAGATTATTATGATTTCAATGATGTCATCATCAATTTAATAGGTGCCGCATTTGGCTTGATCTTTATTCGTAGTTTTGGAATAGGAATGACTAAATTGAAAAAACGAACTTGGCTAAAATCACCAATAGTATGGACGAGTTTATTGATCGGACTAGGCAGTCTTGTACTATATGTAACAGGTGTATTACATCTATATCCTCCAGAGGATGGCAGTATGCCTAGCATATTACTTAATCGAAAACCGCCAAATGGTTTTTGGTCTGTTCTACAACCTTATGTGAAGTATCATGTAGTACTTCCAATCGAAGGTGTTTTAATAACTGTTGGGTTACTGCTGTTTTACTTCCCTCTAGACAGATTTGGAAGATCAATTTGAATATTTAAATCTTTCTGCTTTATTGATTGATATAGCTTACTATACTTTTGAACCATCTTTTCTTTAGTAAAATCAGATGCTTTGAGATCAAATGCTTGTTTAGAAAGTTCTTGATAGTTTCCTTTCAATAAGGAAATGCTTTTTAAGAAAGCCTCAGTAGTATGTTCATGAACGACCAAACCACAGTTTTTCTCTTTAACATAATCAGCCATCGGAATTTTATTACTAAGAACAATAGGTTTTCCAGCAGCTAAAGATTCTAGGAGCGAGTGAGGAAATGTTTTGATCGAGTCTCCTCGATCAGTTAGCAATACAGTTGCATGTACTCGTTCGAGCATATCCGAAATATTGACTCGTTTATTGATCAACTCTACTTGATCTTCGACACCATACGATTTAATTTTTTGAAGCATTTTTTCTTCAAACAAACCTCTCCAAAGAAAGATGATTTTTAGCGAAGGTGTTTTTTGAACGCTCTCTAGCAGAATATCAATTCCTTTTGAAACAAACTGATGGTGCTCCCAAGGAGCAGAAGCCATTAATAAAACAACTTCATCTTCCATTTTCAATGTAGTAGTTTTTATCTTTTCTGTGTCTATACCTGTATTTATAATGGTGTAGTTGTCGAGTCCCAAACTAGCTAAGAGTTGGCGGTCTCTATCGTTGCTTATCACAATAGAGTGCAGCGTACTGAGTTTAGCGATGTTTTTGGGTTTGGGTAATCCGACCATACTCGCTACTACATTAAAAACGATAGGTTTATCTATCAAATTTAGAATAGGATAGTAATGAAGGACAGGAGAATAAACGTGACAAAGGTCACAGTTTCGAACCGCTTGTTGCAAATTTGTTATTTGGTGTATTCCATACAAAAATCTAGGGAAAATACTATTTGGCTTTTTTAATGGAAATAAATTTAGAATATGTCCATCGTTTTTGTCAGCTAATAATTCGATTTCCTGAAAAAGAGCATCCGTGTTTTTTACAACGGGTGCTGGTACCGTTGGTAAGTAAAGAATGGGCATTGAAGTATTGATTTTTTAGGGTTAAAGTATTTGTGTTTTATTTGTTTTGTACATTTTGGGTTAAACTATTGGTTTTCTGAATTATAAATGATTTGGCGCTAAGCCTAATTTCTTTTTGAAAAATAAGACGTATCGTCCAAAAAAATAAGAGATAGTTGGATCAGGTTTTTGGTGATGTAATAAAGTATTTAGTTCATCATTTGATATTTTTATTTTATTCAGTATCTCTTTTCTTTTTTTTAAGCATTGTGGTAGCAAGCGCAGAAAAGAGAGATAGCCTTTCAAAGATGTAAATGGTTTTCCGTAGACCAAAATGAAGTAAATTTGACCATAAATTATTTTCCAAAAATTTCTGATCAATAAATTGGATGGCACATTTTTGAAGAGCATCAATAGGCGGTTTCGGGTAATGAGTTGGATATAAAAGTCTCGTGCAATTGAAGAACCATGGCTTTTGTGCAGCAGGGTAGACGTAGGCAAATAAAGATATTGGTAGCCCAATAATTGCCCTCTAAAACCCAGGTCAACATCTTCTAGATAAGCAAAGAAACTAGCATCAAAACCGTTTAATTCATTAAGGAAACTTCTGCGATAAAGCGACGCACAACCCGATGGTGAAAACACTTTTTCAGTTTGTTGATAGTGTGTACTATTTTTAGCATTTCCTCTTTTGGTAGCATTGAGGTACCAAGATAATTCGTCGCCAGCGTCATCCACCAATGAACGATCAGACATGTTTAAAATGAGTGGATTTATAGCGCCAATATGACTAGGGCTTTCATCCATTTTTGCGACCAAAGTAGATAGCCAATCTTCAGCAACAACCGTGTCTGTATTTAGTAAAGCGATGTAAGCCGTTGTTGCATTGGCAATACCGATATTGACAGCATTAGCAAAGCCAGTATTTGTACTTAGCTCAATTAATTGAATAGAAGGATAGTTTTCCTTTATGTAATCTTTAGAGGCATCTTCAGAAGCATTATCAATAATAATGACATGGAAAGCAGTCAACTCTTGGCTGAATAATGCCTCTAGACATGAAGGTAGCCACTTCATTCCATTCCAATTAGGTATAACAACAGTCGTACTTATTGCTTCATTTAAATTAGAGGAAGCTTTCATTTTGGTTTCCAAATCGGGTTATTAGTGCATGATAAATAGCTAAGTAAATCGCTCTTGCTCTTTTTATGTTACCTCTAAGCAAGGCGCCAATGAATACTCTAAGTCCAGATTTTATCCAAAAAAAGTATAGGCTTTTCTTTTCTGTTGGATAGTGCTTTTGGACAAACAAAAATCGATTTCTAAGGCTATAATAAGGATACAAAACATCTCTAAAATAGGATGTTGATTTTTCAGTATAATGCCATGCTTTTACTTCTAAATCTACTGCAATCTGATGCCCATTTTTTTTTACTCTACGACAAAAGTCTGCGATTTCACCGCTAAAAAAGTAATCTTCATCGAGTAGTCCTATTTCTTTGAACAAATCAGCTCGGGCTAAAAAAATAGTACCAGAAACATATTCTACATAATGTAAAGGATAGGTGCTTATAGCTTGTACTTCTTTTTCTGAACCTTCTATTCTAGTGGCTGCATATCTTGCAATATCCTTACCTCCCATCAAGTATTTCCAATTTGTAGGGGAGCCTTCTTGAATGCAAGGTCCTATAATTTGAATTGATGGAAAATGTTCAAGTCGCTGAATCAGTTTTAGTATGGTTGATTCTTCGACACTTGCATCTGTGTTGAGTAATAAAATGTATGGTGCTTTTAATGCTAAGGCCTTTTTGATGCCAAGATTATTGCCACCAGCAAAGCCCCCATTTTTATTATTTCTGATGCATATTTCTGTTAGTAATTGATCTTTAAGCTTTTGATAAGCTGTTTCATCGGAATAATTATCAACGATAATTATTTTGGGTTGTAGTTGAACCCATGCTCGAATGGATTGTAGGCAGTCTAAAGTCTGATCTTCATCATTCCAATTTAATAGGATGATTACTATGTCCATTTGATTTGTGGGCTTTCGTTTAAATAGACCTAAAAATAATACAAATATTATTTTTTTAGTAACTTATTTAATATTAATTTTGAATTCTCTCCCGAGACCTTATCTTTTTATCTATACGAAACTGATCTTAGAAGGCATTACGATCACGAGATGATTTATATGCAATATCTTGATGCTGAGGAGTAAATGTTGTATAGTTTAAAATTTGATGATTAACGATTATTATGATAAATCAATTACTCAAACCCATATTAGAAGCACTTCCAGAGAATAACCGATTAGAGCGAATATGGATATTAGCAAAATTTGATTTTAAGAAACGATACTATGATAAT
>JAHDIP010000271.1 GCA_020630735.1 Saprospiraceae bacterium
AGAAAAACAAGAATGGGAAATATTGTAGCAATAGTAGGTCGTCCGAATGTAGGTAAATCGACACTTTATAATAGATTGATCGGTGGTAGACCAGCCATTATTGATGACACAAGTGGTGTAACACGTGATCGAAAATATGGTGTAAGCGAGTGGAATGGAAAGAATTTTACCGTTATTGATACAGGTGGATTTGTGGAAGGATCTGACGATGTGTTTGAGGCTGCTATTCGTTCGCAAGTACGCATAGCAATAGATGAAGCGTCTATCATTATTTTTATGGTAGATTGTGCAACGGGGATTACCGATTTGGATGACGAAGTAGCAAGCCTTCTCCGTCGAACAGATAAAGAGGTATTCTTAGTTGTTAATAAGGTAGATAACCACAGTCGTCTTTTGGAAGCCAACGAATTTTGGGCTTTAGGATTTGAACAAACCTATTTTTTATCTTCTTTGACAGGAAGTGGAACAGGAGACTTGTTGGATGCTGTAACGGAACGAATCGTAGAGGAAGATACAGGCTTGAATAAAGATATTCCAAAGTTTGCGATTATAGGACAACCAAATGTAGGAAAATCGTCGCTGCTAAATGCGATGCTCGGAACAGATAGAAATATCGTAACGGATATAGCGGGAACGACTCGAGATTCTATACACTCACATTACAAAAAATTTGACAAAGAGTTTTACCTCATAGATACAGCAGGGATTCGAAAAAAAGCGAAGGTACACGAGAATCTAGAGTTTTACTCTGTCATGCGGGCCATAAAAGCATTAGAAGAAGCCGATGTCTGTTTGTTGATGATTGATGCACAAACAGGTATGGAAGCGCAAGATATGAGCATTTTCCGTTTGGCTCAAAAAAGAAATAAAGGACTTGTGTTGTTGGTCAACAAATGGGATTTGGTAGAGAAAGAAACGAATACAGCGAGAGACGTAGAAGCAGAACTACGCAAACGTATCGCTCCATTTAATGATATTCCTATTTTGTTTGTTTCTGTATTAGAAAAGCAACGTATATTCAAGGCAATAGAATTGGCTTTAGAAGTCAATGAAAATAGAAATCGAAGAATTAGAACCTCAGAGCTTAATGAAATCATGTTGGATGCGATAGAAAAATATCCACCACCAGCACACCGAGGTCGTTTTGTGAAGATAAAATACATTACTCAATTGCCCGTATATTATCCTGCTTTTGCCTTCTTTTGCAATAATCCAAAGTATATCAAGGATAGTTATAAGCAATACTTGGAGAACCAATTGCGTAAAAACTTTGAACTAACAGGCGTTCCTATCAGTATCTTTTTCCGTCAAAAGTAACCTTGATACGAGGATTACGTTAAGAGAGTACGCTTTATTAGAAAATAAAAAAGAAGAAAAATGCCATTTATAGATTGTGCCATACCTGATTTAAAAATTTTTGATCCCAAAGTATTTGGAGATGACAGAGGATACTTCTTTGAAAGTTACAACGAAAAAGTATTTCATGAAGCAGGGATCACAGCTACCTTTGTACAAGACAATCAGTCAAGTTCTGTTCATGGAGTTTTACGAGGATTACATTATCAAGTTGGCGAATTTGCACAAGCCAAGTTGGTGCGTGTATTGAGTGGAGTAGTATTAGATGTCGCTGTAGACATTCGAGAAGGTTCACCAACTTATGGACAGTGGGAAAGTGTCATCTTGAGCGCCGAAAATCAACGACAATTTTTTGTGCCTAGAGGTTTTGCACATGGTTTTGTGGTATTGAGTGAGAAAGCAGATTTTTTCTACAAATGCGATAATTTTTACTCAAAAGAATCAGAGGGAAATATTCTTTTCGATGATCCCAAACTGAATATTGATTGGCAAATTCCTTTACACAAAGTCATCTTGTCTGATAAGGATAAAGTAAATGCTGCCTTTGGTGAACACCGAAAGTTTGAATAAGCAGTGTATACCTGATGATATCTCTTATGATTATAGTCTTGGCTCCTTTGATTGTTATCTTGATCATGGTCGTTGTATTAAGAAGAACCGAGGTAGGTTCAGTAGAAAAAATAGAAGGATCTTTGGATAGTCATTTAATCGAAAAGGAAATAGAAAGTCCTTATCAGTGGTGGGCAGGGGAGCGAAAACGCTATAATATTGGGATACTATTGTCTTCTTTATTTGTTTGCATTATTTACTATTGGAAGGTACAAAGGCTGTTAGAATTTAATCTCTATATATTTATATTCATTGGATTAATGATAGGTATTGCTAATGTCTATTATTTTTTAGGTTATATCATTGAACGATTGGCGAAGCCGAGTGCCCCTCAAACCTTTAGGAAAATTACATTTAATATCTTATATTGGTTTTCTATTCTTGTTAGTCTATTACCTCTTTTACTCTTTTTTTATGATTAGTTTAGGCAAAAGAAATAAATCATTTTAATAAATAACAACAATGGCTTTAATTCTCGTAACAGGTGCTAATGGTCAAGTCGGACAAGAACTACAATTTTTAGCTCCACAATTTCCAGACTTCAAATTTATATTTACGGATGTATCTCAACTAGATATTACAGACGAAAAAGGAGTCATAGATTTCTTTCAAAAAAATAAAATCGATTATTGCTTAAACTGTGCCGCTTATACAGCTGTCGATAAAGCGGAAAGCGAAGCAGAATTAGCTGGAAAAATAAATGCTCTAGGTGTTAAGCATTTGGCTCAAGCCTGCTTGCTGCATAATACACCCCTCATTCAGTTGTCAACAGATTATGTTTATCATAATGATCAAAATACGCCTTTCAAAGAAGGTGATCCAACCAATCCACAAGGTGTGTATGCAAAGACAAAATTGGAAGGCGACGAAATAGCACTTAAGGTGCATCCTTATGCAATGGTACTTCGTACCTCTTGGGTGTATTCTGCTTTTGGTAATAATTTTGTGAAGACAATGATTCGCTTGGGTACAGAGCGAGACCAATTAGGAATTATTTTCGATCAAATCGGTTCGCCGACCTATGCACGTGACTTAGCGCTGGCGATGCTAACAATTGTCTCGAAAGTAGATAAAGGAGTAATAGAACGAGGGCAGCTAGGTGGCGTTTTCCATTATAGTAATGAAGGAGTGACAAGTTGGTACGATTTCGCTATGGCAATTTTTGATCTAGAAGGAATTAGCTGTGAGGTAAAACCAATTGAAACAAAAGATTATCCAACACCAGCAAAACGCCCTCCATTTAGTTTGATGAACAAAGGAAAAATTAAATCAACTTTTGATATTACAATTCCTTATTGGCGAAAAAGTCTAAAGAATTGCCTTGCTGTTATTAAACAAAATATGCCAACATGAGTACCATAAGCGACAATTATTTGGAGAATGTTAAAACACTATTTCGATATTACAAATCGCTAGGAGACAAATCGATTGCTCAGTTAAATGACGAGCAGATTCATCAATATCTTGTACCCAATTCAAATAATGTAGCAATTATTGTAAAGCACATTTGTGGCAATATGCTTTCCCGTTGGACAGACTTCTTGGAATCGGATGGCGAAAAAGAATGGCGTAACCGTGAAGGAGAATTTGAAGATACCATTACAGATAAAAAAGATTTACTTGCTGTTTGGGAAAATGCTTGGACTGTATTATTTGGAGCTATTGATCCACTAACAGCTGCCGATCTTAGCCGTATTGCTTATATCCGAAACGAAGGTCATTCAGTAACGGAAGCTATTAATCGACAATTAGGACATTATAGTTACCATATTGGGCAGCTAGCATTTATCGCAAAAGCCTTAAAATCAGATGACTGGCAAACGCTCTCTATTGCAAAAGGTGCTTCAAAACAGTTTAATAAAGAGAAATTTGACAAAGACAAAGAGCGTAAAAACTTTGTATAAGCCAGTTACAATAGCCTCTAAGGGGATTCTGATAGAAAAAATACACAAAATTCCATCTTCTTTGTTGTAAATACAACACTTTTCCATCTTCTAACGTATATTAAAGTTTTAGAATGTGAACCAAAGTAGTGAAGTTCATAAGTCTTTTCTTGTGATAAACTAATTTAATGGTTTTAGCGTTAAAGAATTATGGGATTCTATCTTTTGAATCCACAATTTACAATAGCTTAAGTAACAGCGAAAAAATATGATTATTTGACGGAGTGATACCTACTGGTATTCAGTTTAAGGATCATCATTGGTAGCTACCATTTGATTCTCAGTAGCTTTAATCGTTTGACAATCCAAAAACCACTTTGGTTTCAGTATATTATTTCAATGTTATTAAGTATAAAACTGATTTTATGGCACAACTTATACGTAGAATTGGTTTCTTCTTGCTCCCTTTTTTGATGTTTTTTTGCTTAAATACAAGCTATGCAACTCACAATCGAGCAGGAGAAATTACATACGAACAAATAGGTGATAAAACGATCATAGCTACTATCACTACTTATACCAAAGAAAGTAGTATACCTGCGGATAGAGATAGCTTGATGATTGATTGGGGAGATGGTTCTTCGCAATGGGTCGTAAGAGCCAATGGTAATGGAGAATCTTTACCTAACGATACAAAGAAAAATATCTATGTTGCAGAGCATACCTATGCTGGTCAGGCACATTATATTATTTCGATGACAGACCCAAATCGAAATGGTGGTATACTAAATGTAAATCCACCGAATTCGGATAATGTGCAGTTTCATATTGAAACGACAGTTACTTTTTTCAATCCTCAATTTCAAGGCTATAATAGTTCGCCTATCTTGCTTCAACCCCCCATTGATATTGGCTGTGTGGGGCAGCGGTTTATACATAACCCCAATGCTTATGATCCCGATGGGGATAGTCTGTCTTATCATTTGATTGTTCCCTTGCAAGAAGTGAATACCCAAGTTCCAGATTATTATTATCCCAATGAAATAGAACCTGGAGGTGATAATAATATCGACCTCAATGAATTTACTGGAGATTTTATCTGGGATGCTCCACAAAAAATGGGCGAGTATAATATTGCCCTTATTATTGTAGAATACCGTAATGGGTTTCCGATAGATACCATGATACGTGATATGCAGATATTGATAGAAGAATGTGATAATCGACCACCAGAAATAGAAACCATCAACGAAATCTGTGTTATCGCTGGCGAAATAGTAGAGTTCGATGTGATAGCTACCGATCCCGATATGCCTTTGCAACTTGTAGAGTTAACAGCATTAGGTGGACCATTCGTTGTACCTATTAGTCCTGCAGAATTTGATGTAGAAATAGGATATCAAGAACAACCTAATGTTGGAGTCTTTAGGTGGGAAACCGCTTGTGAACATATATCTGATCAATACTATTCGGTCGTCTTCAAAGCCGTTGATGATTATACCGTTAGTCTGGCTACTTTAGAGACCGTTCGAATAAAAGTAGTAGGACCACCTCCCGAAGATGTTCAAGCAGAACCTGGTACAGGACAAGTCGAAGTCACTTGGGAAAAACCCTATAGTTGTGAAGAAACAGAAGATGACTATTTTCAGGGTTTCTCCGTATGGCGAAGAGAAGGCTCAAATACCTTCCAGATAGATACTTGCACCCCTGGGCTAGATGGTCGAGGCTATACCAAGATCTTTTTTGATACCGATATGGAGGTAGTCGATAATCGTTATTATTATCTTGACTTAGACGTAGAGAGAGGTCGAACTTACTGCTATCGTATTTTGGCAGAATTTGCAAAAGTATCAGCAGGTAGTATTCCGTTCAATAGAGTAGAAAGTTTACCTTCTGAAGAAATTTGTGTACAACTAAGTAGAGATATTCCATTGATCACCAATGTATCTGTACTAGAAACAAATAATGCGAGTGGAGAAATAGAAGTCCGTTGGTCAAAACCAGATGTTGAAGATTTGGATACCCTGTCTAGCCCTGGACCTTATGTTTATGAACTATACCGAGCAACAGGCATGACAACAGAGAATTTTGAACTGGTGCCAGGAGCAACATTTACAAGTAATACCTTTGCAGGAGCTAATGACACCGTTTTTATAGATACAGGACTCAATACAGTTGATAATGCTTACAGTTATAAATTGGCTTTCTACGTCAATAACGAAGCCGAACCATTAGGCTTTACAAACGAAGCATCTTCTGTTTATTTGACAGTTGCCTCTACCGACGAAACTAATAATTTGACTTGGGAAGAAATGGTGCCTTGGGATAATTATGAGTATGTTGTTTATCGACAAAATATTAATGGTACATTCGACTCTATTGGTTTAGCACTCGAACAAGCATATTCTGATGAAGGACTCTTAAATGGTCAAGAATATTGCTACTACATAAAGAGTATTGGATCGTATGGAATAGATGGAGTAGTTAGTCCAATTTTTAATGATTCGCAAGAAGCTTGCGGAATTCCTTTAGATACTATTCCGCCATGTCCACCAGAGTTGACCGTTAGTAACATTTGTGATATTGCAACAAGTGAGACACCACAAGAGAGTTTTATCAATGATCTATCATGGATTAATCCGAACTTCCTTTGTCCTGAAACAGATGATGTCGTGTACTATAATGTGTATTATGCTCCGAATGAAAGTGCCGATTTTTCGATTATAGAAACAACGGACTCATCCTTGGATACTTTCTATATGCATCAGCCAGATATTGGTATTGCTGGTTGTTATGCCGTCACCGCAGTAGATACCTTCTTTAACGAAAGTGCCTATAGCAATATCATTTGCGTAGACAATTGTCCGATATATACTTTACCAAATGTCTTTACGCCAAATGGTGATGGTGCAAATGATTTATTTTTGCCATTCCCTTATCGTTTCATTGATCGAATAGATATTAAGATTTTCAATCGATGGGGGCAACTCATTTTCGAAACGGCAGATCCTGATATTAATTGGGATGGAAAAAATCTAAACGGAAAAGAAGTAGACGAAGGCGTTTATTTTTATAATTGTAGAGTATTTGAAAATCGGGTAACAGGTATTACTGAAAATCCCGAAATACTGCAAGGATATATCGAATTGATAAGAGGACAGTAAAAAACAAAAGAGGTTCATTGACAATTTTTGCAAAAAAAAATAAGAACAAATTCATCAAAAAGATAAAATCGCTGGTCATAGTTTATAACAGCACTCTTTGTGTCACAGATACGAGCTTAAACCAAGTTTACCAAGCCAAAGGCATGGTGACACAATATTTGCGCCGTTTTTAACGGCATCTTTAAAATACCAGTTACAAATCAGGAAGTTATTATTTGACTGTTACTTAATTGCCATTTTTATAATGGCGCTTATGTATTCGCCGTAAGCAATTAAAAAAGACAAAGCTATGAGGAGGAAAATCCTACTATCAGCAATAACAATTTTATCCTTTGTTACCATTGCCAAATCACAAGATACTCTTGTGTCGGCTTTTTTTGGACTTGATAATGGACTACCAAGTCTATTGTGTAATCAACAAGGAAGCCTGTTAGATGGTATGCCTGTTAATTTTAAATTCCCATTAGATGCATCCAGTTTATCGGAAACTGATTTTGAAGTTTTAGATAGCCTTGGAAATATACATACCCCTATTTGTGCTTTTTTGGCCCCAGCTAATGAAAACGGAGAAAATCGAACTGTGCTTCTGTTAGGTGAATTTGGTACCGCTGTTACCAATCCACCTGTTGAAGTTAGAATTGTAGGGGATTTATTTACAACTGATACTTTATC
>JAHDIP010000272.1 GCA_020630735.1 Saprospiraceae bacterium
GTTGTCGGATTAGCAAACCAGTAAGATCCTAAATAGGTATAATCTTCTAAATAATCAAAAGCGGTGTACGAATTTTTCGTACACCGTTTTTGATTTTAGAGCATCTTAGATTAATTTAATTAGGAATATTGTTCGGGTTTAGCAAGTCATAAAACTGATCAAGCTTTGGTAGTATAATGATTCTTGTTCGACGATTGGTCGCTCGTCCTTCTGGCGTATCGTTAGTGGCCAAAATATTATACTCACCACGACCTGAGGCAATTAAACGGTTTGGATCTATTCCATAATTTTTCTGTAATACCCGAACTACCGAAGTTGCTCTTTTCACACTCAAATCCCAGTTATCTTCAAGGCAAGAACTACGAATAGGCATATTATCTGTATAGCCTTCTACCATTACTTCAAGGTCAGGTCTTGACTGGATAATTTTAGCAATCTTACCAAGTACCTCATTTGCTCTAGGTGTTATGGTAGAGCTACCACTTTGATAAAGCATCTTATCAGATAGATTGATAAAGACGACTGTTTTATCCACTTTTATTTCTACATCTCTATCTTCTATACCTTCACTCAATACTCCTTTAAGATTGACTGCCAACGCCAAGTTGATTGAGTCTGCTTTTGTTTTTGCTGCCTGTAATAAATGAATGTATTTGTCTTTTTTCTCTAATTGAGATAAGGTCTCAGAAATATTTTCATTTGCTGATTGTGACAGTACCGTTAAGTCATCTACTTGTGTAAGCTGCTTATCTCGTTGCGAACGGATATCTTTAATTTGATCTTTTAGGTCTGCTATTTGTTCTTCTCGAAGCTCTGTACTCGACTTCGCATTACGTAGATCAGCTTCTAACCTTTCTTTGTCTAGTTCACAAGATTCTAGGCGTTTCATGTAAGTATTTAAGTCTTGACCACATTTGCCCAAGTCTTTATTCGCTGCATCTAACTCAGACTTCAAGCCTGCAAACTTTTTCTTGCTAATACAAGAAGTTAAACTAAGAGATAAACACAACACAGTAAAAAGCAAGATTTTCGTATTCATACTGGTTCTTTTTTTATAAATGAAATGATGTTTTAGACAACGAATTTAAAGAAGTTTTTATTTCTACCGTTCTAAATTTAGTTAAAAAGAAAAAAAGAGTGCAACAAACATTATAAGAAGGCGTAATACTTACTTGATAGCTAAAGATATATTTTTTTGTTATCAAACATGAGTTCTTAAATTTTAATCTAAGAATTCACTGAGCATAATTTTATACATACAATATTATAATCTCTAGTAACTGAACATATAGAAACTAACTTTTCTATTTTGATAGTTATTATCATAATATTTTAATAAATATTATTTCCCATCCCAACGACCGTACCCGACTTCTTTGAAGCGGTATGTCTTCGTACAATATCGACTAAAATACAAGTTTGGTTTTACCTAGTTTTTACTTTTATAACATCTACTGTTATCAAGCTAGATTCTTTTGAGATTTCCTTTATAAAGGTAAGCTCCATTTATATTTTTCAAAGCAAAAGGTTTGCTTCTGAACAGGTAAAACTATGTATTTAACTAAAAATAATATAAGAAACAAAATAATAATTTTAAAAATTAAAATGATCTCATGAAAAAATTAGACACTAAAGAGCAATGTCTATCCTTGGAGGGAAAAGTATGTGTAAAACAATTATTTTTTCAAATAAAAGGAATAGTCACTATTTTATTATTAATTGCTTCGACAACTCTGTCTGCTCAAGAAGCATTTACCTGCGCATCAGGTTTTTATCAAGTAATAAATGGTCAACTAAATTTATTTAATGTTGGCACCAATTCTTATGATCCTATTGGACCGAATAACCCCGTCTATAATGCCATTGGGTTCAACCAAGAAGATGCACTTATTTACGGCATCAATAACGAATCAAATGAATTAGTACAAGTCGATGCTGCGGGAAATTTAGTTATAATTGGAGCTGTAACAGATTTACCAGTTGACTTTTACTATATGGGTGACTTCGATGCTGCGGGAAACTTATTTGTATCTAGTGGTGGTGGTAAAATTTATCAAATAGATGTAGATGCAACTCCACTTACTGCTCTCGAAATTAATATTAGTTCATCTGTTACTACTGGTGATTTAATGTTTAATCCAACCGATGGTTTAATTTACGGTATCAATGCAAATGGTGAGCTAGTTCAAATCGATCAGGCTACTGGAGATGTTACCTCTCTTAATATTTCAGGTATTTCTTCAACAGTTGGATTTGGTGCAGGTTGGTCTACTGTAAATGGTGAGTTGTATGCAAGTGATAATACAACTGGGCAAATTTACTACATTGATTTGGCTACTAATTCAGCAATTGTGGTTGGTTTTGGCACACCTACTTCAAGTAATGATGGAGCAAGTTGTTCTGCAGCATTTGCAGCAATTGAAGGATCACCAGAAACCTGTGCGGATGGTATAGATAATGATGGTGATGGTTTGATAGATGGAGCGGATGCTGAAAGTTGTCCTTGTCAAGGAGCCTTATCTGCCAATGATAATATTAATCTTTCCTTAGGTGTAGACTGTACTGCTGATCTAACTCCTGATATGATTCTGGAAGGCTTAGATGGTTGTGATCTATTTTTAACAGTAGAAATCACTTATCCTGAAGGTACAAACACCTATGATCCTCCAGTTACTTTAGATGGTTCACATGTTGGACAAACAGTAACGGTATCTGTAAGCAATGGTGTAGGTAATTCAACGTGGAGCACAATAACAGTAGAAGACAAAACAGCTCCTGAAATTGACTGCAATTGCCCTGTCGGCAATACTGATCCTGAATGTGAATTTTTATGTACCGATTTAGATGGAATTCTAAATGGTACTGTTGCCTCTGGTTCAGGTTATGTAGTAAGTACAGATGGCTGTATGACTCCTATCGAAACGGCAACTTATGAAGTGATCGAAGGTGTAGAATGTGGCGATACTAGAATCATAAAAACAGTAACTGCTGCTGATGATTTTGGATCGGCTACTTGTGTTCAAGAATTTAGACTTAATCCTTTAGAAGTTTCAGATGTTGAATTTCCAGATGATATTACATTAGAGTGTGGCGTAAATTCAGACCCTGCTGACCTAGATGGTCTTATTGCTGAAGGAAGTCACGACGAAGACTACCCAAACATTGACGGAGTTGATATCGAAAGTGTAACCTGTAATTTAGGTGTTGTTTATTCTGATCAAGTAATTGATCTTTGTGCTGGTGGCAGAAAGATACTAAGAACTTGGACCGTTATAGATTGGTGTACTGGTGATTCGTTTGATGAAGTGCAAATAGTAAAAGTAATTGATACAACTGCACCTACCATGACTTGTCCTGAAGACCTTACCATAAGTACTAACATTTATACTTGTGCTGGTTCTTTAGTGCTACCATCTCCTCTTGATCTTACTGATAATTGTTCTACTGCATCTTATACGGTTACATCAAGCGAAGGTACAGTAACTAATCCTTCTACTAATGTATTTTTCTTAGCAGAATTACCACTAGGTGGACCTTATCAAATAACATATACATCTAATGATGGTTGTGGTAATGAAGGAGAATGTACGTTCAATATCACTGTTGTTGATAATGCTCCTCCTATTGCTGTTTGTGATCAATTTACAAATGTAGCTTTAGGGGTAGATGGTATCGGAAGAATATATGCTTCTAGTTTCGATGATGGTAGTCATGATAACTGCGGTGGTGAAGTATACTTTAAAGTACGCAGAATGGATATTGGAGGATGTAACGATCTTAATGGTGATGATTCGACAGATAGTGGTACACAAGAATGGTTTGATGACTATGTAGATTTTTGTTGTGAAGATATTGCCAACAATAATATCATGGTTGTTTTTAGAGTATATGATGTTGATCCAGGTGTAGGACCAGTGCTTGACAACTTACACGATCAAGATAGTCTGTTATCCACTCATTATAATGATTGTATGGTAGAAGTAGAAGTAGAAGATAAATTAGCTCCATTCATTATCTGTCCTCCAGACATTACTGTAAGTTGTAGCTTCGAATTTGATCCAAATGACTTAACTGTTTTTGGTCAAGTAGTAACGAGCCAAGATGACAGAAATGATATCGTAATAGATGATCCAGAGAATAGTGCACTTGCTCAGCCTTTTACTTGGGGAAGCGATGGTTTTGCCTCTGACAATTGTGGCGTAACAATTACAGAAAATGTAAACACAACAACTGCTAATTGTGGTGATGCTGAAATTACTCGTGTCTTTACCGCTACCGATGATGGTGGTCGTACTAGTACTTGCGTACAACGAATCACCATTACAGACGTCACACCTTTCGATGGAAATTCCATTACATGGCCAGCAGATCAAATAGCCGATTGTAGCTTGGGTATTGATCTTGATAATACAGGAGAACCTTCTTTTGAATCAGGTACTTGCGATAATATTTTTGTAGGACATGATGACTTACAATTACCAGTAGAATTTCCATTCTGCTACAAACTCTTACGTACTTGGGTCGTGATTGACTGGTGTCAATATGTACCAAACGATCCTAATTCAGAAGGTCGTTGGGAATACACACAACTTATAAAAATTTCTGATTCTACCGCTCCTACTATTGTTACACCTTCAGACATTACCATTTCTAGTGAAGAAAATAACTGTACTTCTGGTCCAGTAACTTTAGACCTTGCTGTTGCGACGGACGATTGTGGTACTACAGAAATTACCAATGATATTAATGGTGGTGGTGCCAATGCTAGTGGTGATTTCCCCTACGGAACAACAACTGTTACATTTACCGCTACTGATGCATGTGGAAATGTATCTACGGCAACAATGACTGTTACTGTAGAAGATGGTAAAGCTCCAACTCCTGTTTGTCAAGCAGTAGCATCTACTGTAATGTCGATTAGCCCTGAAGTAGGAGAATTAGAAGTATGGGCAAGTGACTTTGAAGCAGGAAGCAGTTTTGACAATTGTACTGACTATGATAACTTAATCTTACGCATTCGAAAGGTTTCTGGGCCATCAGCCCCTCAAAATACCGTTGTACCTGATGATACTAATATTATTTTCGATTGTGATGAATTAGGTGAACAATGGGTTGAACTTTGGGTTGGAGACGAAGCAGGTAACTGGGATTACTGTCGCACCTATATCGATGTACAAGACCCTACTAGTGCTTGTATCGAATTACGTACAGTAGCTGGAAGTATTAAGACAGAAATGACGGAAGAAACTCAAGATGTAGAAGTTGACCTCGATGGTTCTGTTCTATCTCCTATCATGACAAATACAGATGGGCAGTATGTATTCAGTGATGTTCCGATGCATAGCAACTATACGGTAACACCTACAAGAGACAATGATGATTTGAATGGAGTTACTACCTATGATATTGTAGTAATTCAAAAACACATTTTAGGTGTTCAGACACTTACATCTCCTTACAAATTGATTGCAGCAGATGTCAATAGAACAGGAACCGTTACGGCAAGTGATGTATTAGATATCCGTAAATTAATTTTACACATTGATACAGAATTCACGAATAATACTTCATGGCGTTTTGTTGATAAAAGCTTTGTTTTCATCGATGATGCTAATCCTTTTGCAACAAGTTTCCCAGAAGTTATTTCTTTTAATGATCTTGAAGAAGATGAAATGGCAGCTGACTTTGTAGCGATAAAAGTAGGTGATGTAAATGATAGTGCTACTCCAAATAGTTTAGTGGCAAGTGAAGATCGTTCAGCAACTTCTGTAGTCTTTACGACTAAAGATCATATCCTCAAAGCAGGTGAAACTCATGTTGTAGAATTTGCGATTGATGAAGAATTAGTTGGCTATCAATTGGCATTAGGCTTTGATACAGAAGCGCTAGATTTTGAAACAGTAGCTAAAGGGAACGAGTCTAGTTTTGGGTTTGCACTATTAGACGAAGGAGTAATAACTACTAGTTGGACCGCTTTCGGCGAACAACCAACAGCTATTTTTGCATTAACGTTTACAGCAAAAAAAGCAACTCGTTTGAGCGAAGCACTATATTTAAGCCCTCAATACACTAAAGCAGAAGCTTATACTGACAATAAGAATAAGATAGATAGATCAAACATTGATCTTGAATTTGAGAATGATTTGACAACAAGTACATCAGGTATCCAATTACTTCAAAATAAACCTAACCCGTTTAAAAACGATACCCAAATAGGATTCTACTTACCGCAAGCTTGTACAGCAACTCTTACGATTTATGATGTATCAGGAAAAGTACTAAAAAGCTACAAAGGCAATTATACTAAAGGCTATAATGAGCTTAGTATAAACAAAGGTGACTTACCTAAAGCTGGCGTAATGTACTACCAATTAGATACACCAACAACTACAGCCACGAGGAAAATGATATTGATCGAATAAAAGAAAGGGTTAATTGTATGTAGCGCTGAAGCATATTTATGCTTTTAAGCGGTTTTTGGGATGGTCTCTCTCTGGTTCGCCACGGGAGAGGCTTTTTTTTATTTTGAACTTTAACCAAAAAGAACTATATTGTATTTAATTCTAATAGATATGCAATACAAAGTTATCGTAACCCACCTACATAGCAAAATGAAGGTTAAAGTCCTCTGAAAGAAAAGGTAAATAAAATTACCATTGTAGTTTTGCTAGTTTTACGATGAATTCAGGCTATCTTACATAATGATTTTATGGATTCATAATGCACACTAAAAAAACATAAAAATCATTTTATAGCCTTATCCTACTAAAAAGACCACTCATCTTAATATCAAGGTGAGTGGTCTTTTTATTTTGATTGATTTAGTACTACTTATAGTCAGAAGCAAAAGAACATTTTATTTACTTGTTACTTAAACAACTTCTTCACCTCTATTTCGTACATATAAGATGAATTTTTAATACTTTTGTAACATGGCAAAGAAAAAAGAAACACCTAAGAAAAAAGCGGCTCCTGAAAAAGTAGAACGAACAACCAAAAAAACAACTTCAACAAGAGCATCAAAGAAAAAAGAAACACCTACCAAAAGGAAGGTAACCGCAAAAAAGAAAGTCGAAAAAGAAGAAGAGGTAAAAACAACGACTAAAAGACGTACAGCAACTAAACGTACTTCTACAAAAGAACCTACAAAACGGAAAACTTCAACTTCTAGGGCTTCTACCTCTAGAAGAACTAAAAAAGCAGATACCGAGGAAAAAGAAGTAGAGGCAAAAACAACGACTAAAAGACGTACGGCAACTAAACGTACTTCTACAAAAGAACCTACAAAACGGAAAACTTCAACTTCTAGGGCTTCCACTTCTAGAAGAACTAAAAAAGCAGATACCGAAAAAAAGGAAACAGCTAGTAGAACTAAACGTCACTCTGAGAGAGAAAGTCGTGAGTCGGATCAAGATTATGATCGCCACTCTGAAAGAGATCTTGATCGTCGTCTGGAGAGAGAGAACCGCGAGTCTGACCAAGACTATGACCGTCGAGCTGAAAGAGAGAGTCACGAGTTTGATCAAGCTCAAGATCGTCACGCTGAAAAAGAGAGTCGTCAATCTGATCAGGATTATGACCGTCGTCCTGAAAGAGAGAGCCGTCACTCTGAAAAAGATATTGACCGCCGTTCTGAAAGAGAGAGTCGCCACTCTGAAA